>CAIKRN010000258.1 GCA_903829855.1 uncultured Opitutia bacterium | reverse complement strand
GGTGTATTCGGGTGTTGACGGAGGGGGGTCCTTTCTCATGTTCCCGCTTTCCCTCTTTATGAAGACCACGCTAGCCAAGAACGTGCAGCTCAAGGACAAGACCTGGTATGTCGTTGACGCCAAGGACCAAGTCCTGGGCCGTATTGCCGTCAAAATCGCCAATATTCTCCGTGGCCGTCACAAGCCCACCTACACCCCCCACGTCGACACCGGTGACTACGTCATCGTCATCAATGCCGACAAGGTTCGCCTCACGGGCTCCAAGGAAGAGGACAAGACGTACATGTTCTTCACCGGCTGGGTAGGTACCGCCTATCGTCGCACGGCTGCTGCCATGCGCACCCGTCGCCCTGAGTTCTTGGTCACCCACGCCGTCAAGGGCATGCTCCCCAAGAATCGCCTCGCTAACGACATGCTCCTTAAGCTGCGCGTTTACGCCGGCGACAAGCACGAGCACGCCGCTTCCAATCCGATCCCGTTCAAGGGTTAATCTACCGTCTACTTTGCAATGAGCGCCAAGTCCCCCGCCATCACCGCCGTCGGCCGTCGCAAGACCGCTTCGGCCCGTATCCGCCTTACCCGCGGCACCGGCACCATTTCCATCAACGGCAAGCCCGCCGAGGAATACCTCTACACCGAGGCCCTCGTTAAGGCTGCCACGTTGCCCATCCGTACTGCCGGCCTCGAAGGCCAGGTGGACGTCATTGTGCTCGTCATCGGCGGCGGCCCTAATGGCCAAGCGGGCGCCATCTCCCATGGCCTCGCCCGTGCGATCCAGAAGATGGATGCCACCCTGCGTGCCCCTCTCAAGAAAGAAGGCCTCCTTACCCGCGACGGTCGTATGCGCGAACGTAAGAAGCCAGGCCGTCCCGGCGCTCGTAAGCGTTTCCAGTTCTCCAAGCGTTAATCCGCGGCGAGACAGGAACCCACGAAGGCCCCGGCACCCCGGGGCCTTTTTGTTGCCCAGTTTTCTGTGTCCTTTCATCCATTCGTCATCTAATAACCACACACTCAAGCCATGTCCCCAAACCTGACCAAGGTCGGCATTGTCGGAGCCTCGGGCTACACCGGGGAGGAACTCGTGCGCGTGCTCGCTCGGCATCCCCGGGTGAAGCTGGCCGCCGTCTGCTCCCGTACGCTCGCCGGCAAACTCGTCGCCGACGAAATCCCGCGCCTGCGGGGCGTCGTGGAGGCGACCTTGGCCTTCTCGGCATCCTCGCCTGAAGAGTGTGCAAAGTCCGACGTGGACGTCTGGTTCCTTGCGTTGCCTCACGGTGTCGCCGCCGAGTATGCCCAGCCATTGGTGGCCGCCGGCAAGCGGGTGCTCGATTTATCCGCGGACTTCCGTCTGCGCGACCTCGCAACGTATAAGAAATATTACGGGCACGACCATCCCGCCCCAGCGCTCGCCGCGCAGGCGTTCTACATCATTCCCGAATTACAGACGGACGATGCTTGGAAGTCCGCGAAACTGATTGCCTGTCCTGGTTGTTACCCGACGAGCATTCAGGTCCCGCTGGTGCCGTTGCTGCGGGCTGGTCTCATTAAACCCGAGCCTGGTCGGCTAATCATTAACTCTTACAGCGGCGTTTCGGGCGCAGGCAAAAAGGCCGAGGTCGCCTTCCTGTTTTCGGAGCGGGATAGTTCGATGAAGGCTTACGGTATTCCCGGGCATCGGCATATCGCCGAAATCGAAGAGGCGTTCTCGGCCGCCGCTGGCCAGCCAGTCGTGGTCCAATTTAATCCGCACCTTGCACCCATGCATCGGGGCATTGCCACGACCATCGTCGTCCCCGCCCCGGGAGTGACGGTCGCGCAAGTCGAGGCCGTATGGCAGCGGGCCTACGCGGGCCGGCCGTTTGTAACTTTACTCAAGTCAGGCGACTTCCCCGACACGGCGCATGTCGCCAACACCAACCGGGTTGCCTTCTCCGTCGTCGCCGATGCACGTACGGGCAATCTGATCATCACCTCGGTCATCGACAATCTCCTCAAGGGGGCAGGAGGTCAGGCGGTCCAGAATCTCAATCTGATGATGGGCTGGGGTGAGGCGGAAGGACTTCGTTAATTTTCATGTCCATCGAATTCACCAATGATTCGCCCGGGATTTCCGACGTCCCTGGCTTCCGGGTCGGCGCGGCCGCCTGTGATATCCGCAATAAAGGTACGGACCGTCTCGACCTGACGCTCGTGGTCGCTGATCAGCCGTGCGCGGCCGCCGGCGTTTTCACCACCAACGATGTCAAGGCTGCGCCCGTCCGGTTCTGCCAACAGGTCTTAGCCGTCTCGGCGGATAAGATTCGTGGTATCGTCGGTAACAGCGGCAACGCCAACGCCTGCACCTCGCAGCAGGGCGATACCGATACCGTAGCGATGGCCAAGCTGGCCGCCGTCGCCACCAGCGTGGGCAGCGACCAGTTTCTGGTTTGCTCCACAGGCCGGATCGGAGAACTGCTCCCGATGGCCAAGATCGCCGAAGGCATTAAAATCTCAGCTGCGCGGCTTTCGCGTGACTCTGCGGAGGGCGTGCGGTCCGCTAACGCAATCCTGACTTCCGACACGCGGCCTAAGTCGGTGACGGCACGTTTCTCGTGGCAGGGAAAGACGGTCACGATTGCTGGTATCGCGAAGGGGGCCGGCATGATTGAGCCGAATATGGCCACGATGCTCGCCTTTGTGTGCACGGATGCGGCCGCTTTGCCGGCCGAACTTAAATCCGCGCTCAAGGCTGCCTCCGACCAGTCCTTTAACTGCGTCAGTGTGGATGGCGACATGTCGACCAATGATACGGTGTTGCTGCTCGCTTCCGGCGTTTCCGGGGTCGCCGTGGGCGCCTCCGCCGAGCCGGCCCTCCGCCAACTTTTCCAAGAGGCGCTCGACAAGGTCTGCTTTGCTCTGGCTGAGAAGATTGTCGGCGATGGGGAGAAAATCACCAAGGTCGTCGCCGTCGAGGTCGAGGGCGCCCGCACCCGGGCCGACGCAGAGAAGATTGCGCGCGCCATCGGCAACTCGCTCTTGGTGAAATCCTCCTGGTACGGCGAAGATCCGAACTGGGGACGACTGGCGGATGCCGCCGGCTACGCCCGGACCGGCTTAGATGAGTCTAAACTCGATATTTTTTACGACGACGTCCCCGCCGTGCTCGGCGGCAAGCCGCTTCCGGAGAACAAGCCCCAGTGGAAACAGGTGGTGAAGGCCGCTCGTTTCGCCGTCCGGTTGAAGCTCAATCTGGGCGAAGCCAAGTTCCGGCTCCTGGCCGCTGACCTCACCGACGGGTATGTTAATTACAACAAGAGCGAGTAAGGTTTTCCGTTTACTCTGCCGACCGTAGTCCCGACACTTCGCACCGAAAGATGAGCACACCCGCCGCGCAAAAAGCCGAGGTCCTTCTCGAGGCGCTTCCCTATATCCACAAGTTCCGTGGCTCCACCTTCGTGGTGAAGTATGGCGGTAGCTTTATGGATGACCCGAATCCCGAGGGACGCGATCGGGTCGCCACGGACATCGCTTTCTTGGCGGCCGTCGGCATTCAAGTCGTTGTCGTCCACGGTGGCGGCAAGGCCATCACGCGGGCCATGGACAAGGCGGGTATTAAATCCGAATTCCGGGGCGGCATGCGCGTCACCGATGCCGCGACCGTGAAGATTGTGGAGGAAACCCTTAACGTGGAAATCAACGGGCAGATTTGCGAATCGTTGAAGGCCCGGGGGGGTAACCCGCTCGGCATGCCGGGCAACCACGTTAACCTTTGTGAGAAGCTCATGGGCACCGACGAAAAGGGTGAGCCCGTCGACATTGGCTTTGTCGGCGATATCAAGTTCGTGAAGACGAAGTTGATCAAGAAGGCCCTCGCCGACGGCTTTCTGCCGGTCGTCTCACCCATTGCCCTCGACGCGGAGGATCATCCTTACAATACGAACGCCGATGTCGCCGCCGCCGCCGTGGCACATTCGCTGCGGGCCCGCCGGCTGATTTTCATGAGTGACGTCCCCGGCCTGTTGGCTGACGCCAAGGACCCTGCCTCACTCATCACCACGCTGAAGGTGAGTGAAGTCGATGAGCTTAAGAAGAAGGGTGTAATCGCCGGCGGGATGATCCCTAAGGTCGACAGTGCCGTGAAGGCGCTGAAAGAAGGGGTGCGCCGCGTGCACTTCATTGATGGCCGCGTGCCCCATGCCTTGCTGCTTGAAGTCTTTACCGACAAGGGCATCGGCACGGAAATTATTCACGGTTGATGAACGATCTTTCTCCAGATCCCGCCGCTGGGAACTACGCGGCCAATGTCGCCCATAATTATGGCGCCCCACCCATCACTTTAGTGAAAGGGCAGGGGGCTTATGTCTGGGATGTGGCCGGTAAGCGTTACCTTGATTTCGCCGGCGGGATTGCCGTCAACTCCGTCGGTCATGCCCACCCACACTGGGTTAAGCGCGTCACCGAGCAGGCCGGCAAGCTCGTCCACGTTAGCAACCTTTACCGGAACGAGCCCCAGGGTGAGCTCGCCCATGCCCTGTCGCTCCGTTGCGGGCCAGGTCGCGTCATCTTCTGTAACAGTGGTGCCGAAGCCAATGAAGGCCTACTCAAACTCGCCCGACTGCATGGCCAGCGTAAGTCTGGCGTCGAGGGTGCCTGCATTGGTGTAGTCGTCGCGGAGAAGGCCTTCCATGGCCGCACCTTCGGAGGGATGTCCGCCACCCCTCAGGAGAAAATTCAGAAAGGTTTCCGTCCGTTGCTCTCTGGCTTCACCGCCGCACCGCTCAACGATCTCGCTGCTTGGGATAAGGCCATTGACGCCAAGACCACCGCTGCGGTGCTGGTTGAATCAATCCAAGGCGAAGGCGGCGTGAATCCTGCGACGCCTGCCTTTCTTCAAGGCCTCGCGAAAATCTGCCGGGAGCGGAACGTACTTTTGATGATCGATGAGATCCAGTGCGGTGTCGGCCGGACGGGTAAGTTCTTCGCCTTCGAGTACGCGGGCGTGAAGCCTGATGCAATCGCCATGGCCAAGGGGCTGGGCGGAGGATTCCCCCTTGGGGCGATTTGGATGGCCCCGCCGCACGATGATCTTTTCCAAGCGGGCTCGCATGGTACGACTTTCGGTGGCGGCCCTCTGGCCGCCACGGCCGGGCTTGCGGTCCTCGAGATTATTGAATCCGAGAAGCTTGTCGCTAAGGTTGCCCAGCAGTCAATCGGCTGGCACGCGGAACTGCGCAAACTCACCGAGCTGCGTCCTGACCTTGTGAAGGAAGTTCGTGGCGCTGGCTATATGGTCGGCGTGATTCTCTCGATCGACCCCATCCCTGTGGTTACTGCCTTGCGTGATGCGGGGATGTTGACCGCGCCGGCTGGTGGCGTCGCCGTGCGCTTACTGCCCCCGCTCAATGCCTCTCCAGTGGAGTTGGCCGAATCGGTGGCGATCCTGCGTCAGGTGCTTGTCGGCTGGAAGGCCGCTTAGGCGGTTTTCTCCCTTATTTTCCTCTGTCCAAACGGTGCCGGAGGCTTATGTTCAAACGCTTTCCGAGATGCGTCATTTCCTAAAGGAGACTGATCTGACTATGGCCGAAACGGCTCAGGTCTTCGCTGCTGCGGCCGCACTCAAGGCTGGGCGGGGTAAGTCTGATGCGACGGCGCTGGCTCGTCAGTCCTGGGGGCTGATGTTTTTCAAGAAAAGCACCCGCACCCGCGTTTCCTTTCAGGTCGGCGTTCACGAGCTCGGCGGCATGCCGGTGATGCTCAATGCCGATGACTTGCAGATTTCCCGCGGAGAGACGGTCGCGGACACCGCGCGTGTCCTCTCACGCTACCTGCATGGCATGGTGATTCGTTGTCACGAGCACAGCCTACTCGAGGAGTTTGCTCGATGTGGCACGATGCCGGTGGTCAACGCGCTTTCGGATTTCCTCCATCCGTGTCAGTTCATGACGGATATGTTCACCTTGGCGGAGCGCTTCTCCCCGGGTCGCCCGGAGCAGTACGCCGCATCATTAAAGGGTAAGAAAGTCGCCTTCCTTGGTGATACCGCCTGCAATATGGCCAACTCATTTGTGCTCGGCGGCGCCGCTCTCGGCGTCGAGATCGCCCTCGCTGGTCCAGCTGGCTATGAGCCCGGCGCTGAAATTCGCGCCCAGTTGAAGAAGGACGGCCTCAACGAGACTTTCACATTCTCCACGGACCCTGCGGTGGCCGTGAAGGGTGCGGATATGGTCTACACCGACGTCTGGGTGAGCATGGGCATGGAGGCCGAGAAGGCTGAACGCCTGCGCACGATGCAGCCTTATCAGGTCAATGCGAAGCTGATGGCCTTGGCTAAGCCGGGCGCCTACTTCATGCATTGCCTGCCTGCCCATCCCGGCGAGGAAGTCTCCGCCGAGGTGCTGGAGAGCAAGCAGAGCATCATCTTCGACCAAGCGGAGAATCGGCTCCATGTGCAGAAGGCCATCCTCGCCCACCTCGCCGCCCATCGCGGTTAATTTTCCCATACACACATGAGCAAGCAGAAGAAAATCGTCCTGGCCTACTCCGGTGGCCTCGATACCTCCGTCCTCCTTTCCTGGATCAAGGAAAAGCATAACGCCGAGATGATCGCGTTCTGCGCCGACATCGGCCAGGAAGACGAACTCAAGGGCCTGAAGCAGAAGGCGATGAAGACCGGGGCATCCAAACTCTACGTCGACGACCTGCAGGCCGAGTTCGCCCGCGATTTCATCTTCCCGATGATGCAGGCGAGTGCCATCTACGAAGGCCAGTATTACCTCGGCACCTCCATTGCTCGTCCGCTCATCGCCAAGCGCATGGTTGAAATCGCCCGCAAGGAAGGCGCCACGGCCATCGCCCACGGCGCCACGGGCAAGGGTAATGACCAGGTCCGCTTTGAACTGACCTGTGCCGCGCTCGCTCCGGATCTCGAGATTATCGCCCCTTGGCGCAACGAAGCCTTCCGCAAGGATTTCCCCGGTCGTGCTGAGATGATTGCATATTGCGCCGATAATAAGATCCCGGTCGAAGCCAGTGCTAAAAAGCCATACTCGTCCGACCGCAATCTCCTGCACATCTCCTACGAGGCCGGTATCCTCGAGGATCCTTGGATGGATGCTTTCCATCCCTCCAATAAAGCGATGTTCAAACTCTCCGTCGCACCTGAAGACGCCCCGGACAAGCCGGAGTATGTCGAACTCGAATTCCGCCAAGGCGATTGCATCTCCGTCAATGGCAAGAAACTCGACCCTCTCGGCGTCATGCGCACCCTCAATAAGCTTGGCGGACGTCACGGCGTCGGCCGCGTCGACATGGTTGAGAATCGCTTCGTCGGCATGAAGAGCCGAGGTGTCTATGAGACCCCGGGCGGCACCATCCTGCACTTCGCCCACCGCCAGATTGAGTCCCTGACCATGGACCGCGAGGTCATGCATCTGCGCGATTCGCTCGTCCCGCGCTACGCCACCCTCGTCTATAATGGTTTCTGGTATGCGCCGGAGCGGCTCGCCCTTCAGGCCTTGATCACTGAGTCGCAGCGCAACGTCTCTGGTACCGTGCGCGTGAAGCTCTACAAGGGCAGTGTGTACGTCGCCGGCCGCAAGAGCCCGCGCTCGCTCTACAACCCGCACATCGCCACGATGGAGGCCGATCCGACCAAGGCTTACAATCAGGACGACGCCACGGGCTTCATCCGTCTTAATGGCCTGCGTCTGCGCGTGAACTCCAAGGTCAACGGGGTGGCCAATCTCAGCAAGACGGTCCGCTGAGCGGCGGGTCAGTAAAGAAGAAGGGCGTCCCGGTTTGGGACGCCCTTCTTGTTTAAACTGGAGGCGCGGGTCGGAATTGAACCGACGCATGGGGCTTTTGCAGAGCCCGGCCTTACCACTTGGCTACCGCGCCTGAAGACTGACTGGCACCCAAAATGCCCCCTCGGGGAGGGCGTTTCAAGGGTTTTGTGCATGGGCTTCCCTTTCGACGCTTTATCGCCTAATAATCTGCCATGGCTCCGCCCGTCCCACCTTTCCGCGTCGGTCTCGGCTACGATATTCATCCTTTGGCGGCTGGGCGTCCGTGTATCTTAGGCGGCGTCTTGATCCCTTCGGAGGTGGGCCCGGTCGGTCATTCCGATGCGGATGTCCTCCTGCATGCGGTGGCCGACGCTATTCTTGGCGGGGCTGGCCTGCGCGATATCGGCCATTATTTCCCTAATACCGACGACGCCCTAAAGGGCCTAGATTCCGCCATGATTTTAAAGAAGGCCGTCGCCGAGGCCAAAGCCCTGGGCTGGTGGGTCGGCAATGTGGACATTGTGTTGATTGCGGAACGCCCCAAAGTGCTCGCTCACGTGCCCGCTATCCGGGCTAGGGTGGCCGAAATCATCGGGATCGACCCCGCTCAGGTGGGGGTGAAGGCCACCACCAACGAGGGCATGGATGCCATCGGCCAAGGCAAGGCGCTGGCCGTCCAGGCGGTTTGTCTGCTTTTTAAGCCCTAAAACCTGTCGTTTTCGACGGCTTGGGGGTTCGGGCTTGTCAATGGCTACTGAAAAGCGAATACTGAACGACCCTTCAGTCCGAAGGGGTCACCTATGGAAAAGACTCTTATTATCCTTAAGCCCGATTGCATGGAGCGTCGCCTCTGCGGCGCCGTCCTGGCTCGCTTCGAGTCCGCTGGATTCGAGATCATGGCAAGCAAGATGGCCCGCCTGACGTCTGCCCAGCTCCGTGAGCATTACGCGCACGTCGCTGACAAGCCGTTCTACCCGGAAATCGAAGCCTTCATGTCCTCTCGCCCGGTCATTATTGCCGTGCTTGTTGGGGATAATGTCATTTCCCGCGTCCGTGAGTTGCTTGGACCGACCAATTCTAAAGTGGCCCCTAAGGGCACCATCCGTGGCGATTTCGGCACCGAGATGATGCGCAATGTTTGCCACGCCTCCGATAGTCCCGCTGCGGCGGACGCTGAGGTCCGCCGTTTCTTCAGTTCTGACGAAGTCTTTGCCCCCGAGGCAAGCCGAGTCTGACCCGAGGCATAGCACCAAAAATAAACCCCGCAGTTCGCGCTGCGGGGTTTATCTTTTTATGGGCCTGGCGACCGGTTACTTCGCGGCCTTAGGGGCCTCCGCATGGACGGGTGCGACGGGCGGAGGGTTAAGCTTCTCGTAGAGTGGCCAGGCGTACACGAGATAGCCGACACCAATGGCTCCTGCGCAGAGGCCAACAATCCAGAAAGACTGCTTCTTCATTAAGGCTGCGATGGCTGAGAGCATGATGGCGATTTGCAGGAACATGATCGCGAGGCCGAAGTTGCCGCCGCGTGCCTGGCTATAGGCGGCTTCGGCGTCGAGGTAGACGGCGTCCTTCATGATT
>CAIKRN010000257.1 GCA_903829855.1 uncultured Opitutia bacterium | reverse complement strand
GTAAGGACCGGTCGCACGGGCGTGAATCTTGTCCGCGACAAGGTGATTCAGCTTCATCATGTAGATGTAGCCGACCACGACGTCTTGGTCGAAAGCTTCGCCAGTATGTCCGTTGATGAGCATCGCCTTGCCGGTTTCCGGCAGATCGGCTTGCTTGAGATATTCGCGAATCTGCTTCTCGGGAATGCCGTCAAAGATGGGGGTGGCCATCTTCAGGCCGAGCTTGGAGCAAGCCCAACCGAGGTGCGTTTCGAGAACCTGACCGACGTTCATTCGGGAAGGAACGCCGAGCGGATTAAGGCAAATGTCGACGGGCGTGCCGTCCGCGAGGTAAGGCATGTCTTCGACTGGCACAATGCGGGCGACGACGCCCTTATTGCCGTGACGACCGGCCATCTTATCGCCGACCTGAATCTTGCGCTTGGTCGCGATGTAGACCTTAACATTCTTGATCGCGCCGCCTTCATCGATGCCTTGTTCAATGGCTTCAACCTTACGAGCGCGTTCCTGTTCGAGTTCGTCAAAGCGGCGATGGTAGCCGTCAACGATCTGGCGAATCTTCTGCTTCACAGGCGAATCATTCATCTCGATGGAGCGAGAGACGGATGCCAGGCGACGCAGCAGGGTCTTGGTAATCTTGCGGTTGGCCGGGATAATGGCTTCACCGGTCTCGGAGTTCTTAACGTCGAGAGGGATTTTTTCGCCGAGGAGGATGTTAGAGAGGGACTCCGTCATTTCCTCGCGGAGGCGGGAGTCGGCGGTGCGGTACTCTTCGTTGACCTTCTTGAGGGCGCGGCGCTGATCGTTAGGCGAGAGACGTCCGTCGTCCTTATCGGTACGAGAGGAAACCTTCACGTCCATGATGATGCCGGAGATGCCGGAGGGTACGCGGAGAGAAGTATCCTTAACGTCGCGAGCCTTCTCGCCGAAGATGGCGCGAAGGAGTTTCTCTTCAGGAGCCAAGTCGCCTTCGCTCTTCGGAGTGATCTTGCCGACAAGAATGTCATCGGGCTTAACTTCGGCACCGATGCGGATAACACCGTCACGGTTAAGGTTGCGCAGGGCTTCCTCGCCGAGATTCGGGATATCGCGAGTGATTTGTTCTGGCCCGAGCTTGGTGTCGCGCGCGGTGACTTCGAATTCCTCAATGTGGACCGAGGTGAAAACGTCGTCCGTCAGCATGCGTTCGGAGAGCAGGATCGCGTCTTCGAAGTTGTAGCCGTTCCACGGCATGAAACCCACGAGGACATTGCGACCAAGGGCGAGCTCACCCTTATCGGTGGCGGCACCGTCGGCGATGATGTCACCCAGTTTCACCTTATCGCCACGGCGGACGAGAGGGCGCTGGTTGAAGCACGTGGAGGAGTTGGTCTTAAGGAACTTGCGGAGGTCGTAGACGTAGATGCCCCTGGAAGGCTCGCTCTTAAACTTCTTGTTCTCGAGTTGAGCCGGGACGACTTCGCCGTCCTTGGTGACGACGATACGACGCGAATCAGCGGCGGCGACGATGCCAGGGCCTTCGGAGACGATGACCGTCTTGGAGTCGATGGCGACGCGACGTTCGAGGCCGGTACCCACATAAGGGGCTTCGGTTACGACGAGTGGCACGCCCTGACGTTGCATGTTAGAACCCATCAGCGCGCGATTAGCATCGTCATGCTCTAGGAAGGGAATGAGTGCGGCGGCCACGGAGACAACCTGCTGCGGAGAGACGTCCATGTAATCGACGTCTTCGGGGTCGACCTCGAGGATGTCGTCGCGGAAACGGACGGTGACCTTGCCCTTCAGGCGGCTGGCGTCATCAAGTTCAGAGTTAGCCTGAGCGACTTTGAATTTCTCTTCCTGGTCCGCGGTCATGAACTCGACCTGGCTGGAGACCTTGCCGCGCACGACCTTACGGTACGGGGCTTCGATGAAGCCGAACTCGTTAATGCGTGCGTAGGTGGACAACGAATTGATTAGGCCGATGTTCGGACCTTCGGGGGTCTCGATTGGGCAGATGCGGCCGTAGTGGGAAGGATGAACGTCGCGGACTTCAAAGCCGGCACGGTCACGGTTGAGGCCTCCGGGCCCGAGGGCGGAGAGACGACGCTTGTGCGTCAACTCAGCCAGAGGATTGATTTGATCCATCAGCTGAGACAGCTGGCTGCGGGCAAAGAATTCGCGGATCGAGTTACCGAAAGGCTTCGGGTTAACCAGCTTCTGCGGGGTGATCGAGTCGACGCTCTGGTCGTACTCGTTGATGCGAGCCTTGACCGTCTTGACGACGTTCTTGAGGCCGGCGCGACACTGGTTCGCAAGTAATTCGCCGACGTTACGAACGCGGCGGGAACCGAGGTGATCGATATCATCGATCGCACCGTCGCCAGCGCTGAGCTTACAGAGCAACTTAGTGGCTTCGACGATGTCCTCAGGAGTGATCGTGCGCGTATCGAGAGAAACGTTGAGGCTGAGCTTCTGGTTCAGCTTGTAGCGACCAACGCGACCTAGGTCGTAACGCAGCGGGTCCTGGAACAGGCGCTGCATGTGGGCGCGGGCGCCCTTGACGTTGACGGGTTCACCGGGGCGAAGTTTGCGGAAGATTTCCTTGAGGGCTTCTTCTTCGTTACGGACAGCACCGATATCCTTACGCAGGGAAAGGATGATTGAGCCGTTATCGAAGGCGGTATCGAAAACACCGAACTTCTGCTTCGGAAGTTGTTTGTGGATTTCCTTCAACGTCTCGCGGGAGAGCTTGTCGTACTGCTTGGCGACGACCTTGCCGGTCTCGACGTCGACAATCGGGTCAGCGTAGACGAGGTGGGAGAGCTCTTCCGGATCCAGCTCAAGCGCGGCCTTGGCGGTCAATTCGCGGTGTTCGTAGAAAAGGGCAAGGATGTCCTTGTCGTCCTTATAGCCGAAAGCACGCAGCAAGGTCGTGACGAGGAACTTACGGCGACGGCGGCGGCGGTCGAGGTAGACCCAGAGCAAGTCGTTCTGGTCGAACTGAACTTCGATCCAGGTGCCGCGGTCGGGGATGATGCGGAAGGCGTGCAGCATCTTGCCGCTCGTGTGGGCAGACTCTTCGAAACAGATACCAGGGCTGCGGTGCAACTGGGAGACGACGACGCGTTCGGCACCATTGACGATGAAAGAACCGCGATCGGTGATCATAGGGATTTCACCCATGAGGATTTCTTCGTCCTTAAAAGCACCCTTCTCGCGAAGGCGGAGCTTGAGCATCACAGAGATCGCGTAGGTCGTGCCTTCGCGGATGCATTCAAGTTCGGTCTGCTTAGGCAGAACCAAGCCGTACTCGAGGTACTCGAGACGGAAGTTGCCATTGTTGCTCTCCACCGGGAAAGCCTCGCGGAAGACGGCGTCGAGCCCGACGTTCTTGCGGGCGGCGGCGGTCTCGTCCAACTGCAGGAAATCGTTGAACGAGAAGATCTGGTTCTCGATCAGGTTGGGCGGAGGGATTACTTCGCGTAGTTTACCGAAGTTTTTGCGCTCTTGAGGCATGGCTGGTGAAGGTGGGCTCGGAGTGTCTGGATGGTTCGGTGGTGCTGACTGGTTTGCCTAGTTGGGTCGGACTGGGCGGCCGTTGGGAAAGAAAAAGCGGGGAGGGGCTGGCGTCCCGGAAGGGTGCTCCCCTCCCCGCTCTGAAAGATGATCGTCGGAGGATTACTTGACTTCGACCTCGGCCCCGGCGGCCTTGAGCTTGGTCTCGATATCCTTGGCTTCGTCCTTGGACACGCCTTCTTTGACAGGCTTGGGAGCGGTGTCGACGAGGTCCTTGGCTTCCTTGAGGCCCAGGCCAGTGATGGCGCGGACTTCCTTAATGACATTGATCGGGGTAGCACCCTTGGCCTTGAGGATGACGTCAAACGTCGTCTTCTCTTCGGCAGGAGCGGCAGCGGCGGCGCCAGCGACGGCGACGGCGACAGGAGCGGCGGCGGAAACGCCCCACTTGGTCTCGAGGTCTTTAACGAGGTTAGCGATGTCCAGGACGGACTGGGCGCTGAGCCACTCGATGACTTGGTCTTTGGTGATGTTGCTCATGGTATCTGTTTTCCTTGAATGGTTAGCGTCTGATGAAGGACATTTGAGGGCGCGAGGCCCCTAACCGGGGTTCTTTGGATGTTGGGTTGTTTTTGGTTTGGGTTCCCCTCGCTCGGACGCCGCCACATGGCGACGCCTCCGCAAGGAAAGGGGTTAGGCGGCCGTCTCGTCCTTCTGGCGCTTGGCGTCCAGGAGGCGGACGATCTGCGAGGCAGGAGTAGAGAGGAGCGAGAGAAGCTGGGCGCGGATGCCATCGAGCGAAGGCAGTTTGGAGAGCGCTTCGACTTCAGACTTCGAGAGGAGCTTGGCATCGAGAACGCCAGCCTTCACTTCGAGCTTCGAGAAATCTTTGAAGAAGGAGACGAGCACCTTGGCCACTCCGGTCGGATTCTTACCGCCCGTGACGAGGGCCGTGTGGCCAATCAGGTGCGGGGTCAGGTCAGGCAGGTTCGCCTGCTTGGCTGCGATGTTGAGAATGCTGTTCTTAACGACGTGATACTCGGCGCCATGAACGCGAAGCTGATCGCGGACGGAGGTGGAGTTCTCAACCGTTACGCCCGTGAAGTTCGCGAGCAGCAGATAATTGGAAGCGGCCAGCTGGGCGGCTACTTCGTCGACGAGGAATTGTTTTTCAGCGCGCATGTTCGTAGGTTCTCGTGGTTGCGTGGGTTAGGCGGTCGCGACAGCGGCCGAATAAGGCTTGAGATCAACACCGACGCCTGGGCTCATGCTGGCGCTTATGGTGATGGACTTGATGAAGCGGCCACCGGCGAAGCCCGCAGGCTGAGCCTTGACGAGAGCGGAGAGAGCCGCCTGGGCGTTCTCGGTGAGCTGGAGGGCCGTGAAGGACTTCTTGCCGATTACGATCACGATATTTCCCGTCTTATCCATCTTGAACTCAACGCGACCTGCTTTGACTTCCTTGATGGTCTTCGGGATGTCATCGGAAACGGTGCCAGACTTAGGATTCGGCATCAGGCCTTTCGGACCGAGGACGCGGGCGACCTGACGGACGTCCTTCATCGCGGTGACCGTGGAGATGGCGACATCGAAGTCGAGGAAGCCGCCGTTGACCTTAGCGATGAGGTCGGCGAGGCCGGCGTAATCGGCGCCAGCCGCGAGGGCTTCAGCGGCGTTTTCGGTAAAGGCGAGGACCTTGATCTTCTTGCCTGAGCCGTTCGGAAGGGAAACCGTGCCGCGGACCATCTGGTCCGACTGCTTCGGGTCGACGCCGAGGAAGGCCGAGATTTCGACGGTTTCGTCGAACTTGGCTCCGGGCATCTTCTTGATGATTTCGGTGGCCTGGGCCACGTCGTACTTGGACTTCAGGTCGGCGACCTGAAGGGCAGCGCGGTAACGCTTGCTGGGTTGTTTGCTCATAGCGACTTTTAGTCTCCTGCGGGATGCAGTGGTTGGTTGGGTTTAGGGTTGGGTTAAAAATTAGCCGATGACTTCGATGCCCATCGAACGAGCGGTGCCGGCAATCATGCGAGCAGCATTGTCAGGGTTGACGGCGTTGAGGTCCTTCTTCTTCAGCTCGACGATTTCGAGAAGCTGCTTCTTGGTGACCTTGCCGACCTTGTCACGATTCGGGACCTTAGAACCACTCTCGATCTTGGCGGCCTTTTTCAGGAGCACCGAGGCAGGCGGAGATTTGAGGATGAACGTGAAAGATTTATCCTGATAGACGGAGATGATAACGGGCAGGATCAGGCCAGCCTGATCCTTGGTCCGTGCATTGAACTCCTTACAGAACGCCATGATGTTGACGCCCTTGGCACCCAGTGCGGGGCCGACAGGAGGAGCAGGATTAGCGGCGCCCGCGGGGAGCTGGAGCCTGATTTCGCCGACGACTTTCTTTGCCATGGTGGTTGTTTAGATGGTTGGGTTGAAAATGAGATCAGTCGCGGTCGTCGCGTTCGACCTGCCAGAATTCGAGTTCGACCGGAGTGGAACGACCGAAGATGTCGACGGAAACCTCGAGCTTACCGCGATCGGCATCGATCTTATCGATATTACCAGCGAGATTGGCGAAGGGGCCGTCGGTAATTTTGACACGCTCACCGATATTGAAAGTGACCTTCGGGACGACCTTATCTGCAGCGTCCGCAACCTGCTGGAGGATCGTGTTGATTTCTTCAGTTTTGAGGGCGACAGGATTCTGGCCGCCAATGAGTCCAATGACGCCATCGGTACGCTTAAGGAAACTCCAGGGAGCTTCGAGGAGCAGGCCTTCGTCGTCAAACAGGCGGGCGCGCACGAAGAGATACGAAGGGTAGAGCTTCATCTCGCTCTCGCGCTTCTTTCCGTTACGGAAATCCTTCACGGTCTTCACCGGCATAAGAATCTCAGCCACGAAGTCACCCATCTCGTCGTCCCGGATGGCCTTATCGAGCAGGCGCTTTACCTTGCTCTCATTATTTGAGAGGGTCTGGATTGTGTACCAGCGGAAATCGGAGGGAGAGGACATGGGGTAATCAGCGCACGAGCTTAGTCGCGAACTGGACGAAGTTGGAGAGAGAGAAGTCGCAGAAGAATACCACGGCACCCAGAAGGGCGACGGCGGTGATAACAACCAAAGTCGAGTCCACGAGCTCCTTGCCAGTAGGCCACGAGGCCTTGACGAAGACCTCGGTGATGGTCTCGTTCCAGAAGGCGCGAAGGCGTCCGAGAAGGCTAAGGAACATGGTGACTGTTGTTTGGTTTGGAGAGTGGCAGGACGGGAGGGAGTCGAACCCACAACCAACGGTTTTGGAGACCGCTACTCTGCCAATTGAGCTACCGTCCTGTACTGGTGGTTAAAGAGACGAATGCCGGGGCCCTTTTTAGGGGGCCTCGGCACCGTAGTAGGTCGTTTTTGGTCAGGAAATCACTTGGTGATTTCGAGGATCTGGCCGGCGCCGATGGTCTTGCCACCTTCGCGGAGAGCGAAGCGCTGGCCCTTTTCCATCGCGACGGGCTTCTGAAGCTCGATCGTGATCGTGACGTTGTCGCCAGGCATCACCATTTCCACGCCTTCAGGAAGGATGACGGTGCCGGTGGCATCGCAAGTTCCGAAGAAGAACTGAGGACGGTAGTTATTGGCGAACGAAGTGTGGCGGCCACCTTCATCCTGCTTGAGGACGTAAATCTGGGCCTTGGCCACGGTGTGAGGCTTGATGCTTCCCGGCTTAGCGAGAACCTGACCGCGCTCAATCTGGCTCTTTTCGATACCGCGAACGAGGAGACCGACGTTGTCGCCAGCTTGTCCCTGATCGAGTTCCTTACGGAACATTTCGACGCCGGTAACGGTGGTCTTGAGGGTGTCACGGAGACCGACGATTTCGATTTCTTCGCCGACCTTGATAACGCCACGCTCGATACGACCAGTAGCGACCGTGCCACGACCCGTAATGGAGAAGACGTCTTCAACGGACATCATGAAGGGTTTGTCGACTTCGCGCTTAGGCTCAGGAATTTCGGTGTCGAGAGCGGCGAGGAGGTCCTGGATGGACTGTTCGCCTTCCTTGGTGCCTTCGAGAGCGGCGGTGGCGGAGCCACGGACGATCTTGGCGGTGTCGCCTTCGTAATTGTACTTATTGAGAAGGTCGCGGACTTCCATCTCGACGAGGTCGATCAGGTCAGGCTCGGAAAGGTCGACCTTATTGAGCCAAACGACGATCTTCGGCACGCCGACCTGGCGGGCGAGGAGGATGTGCTCCTTCGTCTGAGGCATGACGCCGTCAGCAGCGGAGACCACGAGGATGGCGCCATCCATCTGGGCGGCACCGGTGATCATATTCTTGACGAAGTCGGCGTGGCCCGGGCAGTCAACGTGGGCGTAGTGACGGTTGATGGACTCGTACTCAACGTGCGAGGCAGCGATGGTCACGGTCTTGGTGGCGTCACGCACGGTACCACCCTTGGTGATTTCCGCGTAGGACTTGTTCTCAGCCAAGCCGCGACGGGCCTGGACTGCCACAATGGCAGCGGTGGTGGTCGATTTACCATGGTCAATGTGACCGATGGTACCGACGTTGACGTGAGGCTTTGTGCGATTGAACTTCTCTTTGGCCATGGTTTTTGGTGGTGAGGAGGTGGTTTAGGTTGGTGTGTGGAAAGTGGTGGAGCCCCCGACTGGAATTGAACCAGCGACCTCGTCCTTACCAAGGACGCGCTCTGCCAACTGAGCTACAGGGGCGAACCGTCAACGTACTTAGACGCGAAGGGAAGGGTTTGAATGACTATCCAAAACCCCATCGTCAAGCGGATTTTTGCAAGGGTTTTACAACACGTTAGGGCGACCTAAGGACCTACCCTAAGCCGGTAACTCCCGGGGGGCAATCGATGTACCCAGTCCATCCGCCCAGCCCAGGCCAAAATGGCCCGATCAAGGTCCTTATCCCCCGAAGAATGCAAAATGGCACCGAAAGATGCCTTGCCCATGGAATCTACCCCCAAAATTAACTCATAAACAGAAGAAAATGGGGCACTAACTGATAAAAACTGGTTGTTGCCATAATTTTTGATATCATTTTGGGTTATATTCCCAAAAAAATATGGCTTATCTGACCCACTTAATGAAGTAATATTGAAATAGCCGACCCGTGGGGTAACTAAATTAGCCTTAAGCCCTAGGCTGCCAAAAGTCGTAAAGGGGTCCGTTTGGTCGATGGGGATAGCCCGGGCGGCGGTGGGTGCGACTTGGCGGGGGACTTGGAGCGTTGAATCTCGGCCCAAAGCCTTACTGGGATCAAATTGTAGAATGGGGGCGATTTTAGGGAAGGGGGCATCCTCAGGCTGCCCTAACTCAGTCTGAGCCGACCCTAGATTACTCGGGCGCGATGGGAAATAGACCGCCGAGGGATCCAATAGGATTACATTCTCTGTCCGTGCGTCGCCTGGCGGGACTAGCCTGACGCCTCCAGTAAGGCGCGAGGCGGGCGCATCGCCGCCTGCTGAGGGACGGAAAATCAGGAGCGTGAGCACAAAGATCGTCAGTCCGCTCATCAGGGCGGTCCTCGTCAGGGGCGGGATACGTCCTCCGGCTAGATTCCTGAATGTGCTCAAAGCTTTCATTAAGGTTCAGCCGCCCGCTTGGCGTTCAGCCACCGTCACGCGCGTGACCGACCCCCTACCCTCACGAATATAATTCAACAGGATAACCTCGCCCGGCTTATGTCGCGAGATGGCGAGCCGTAGTTCATTCCAGTTTTCAAAAGGCTTTCCATCAAGCGCGACAATGATGTCCCCTACCTTCAATCCGGCCTTTGCCGCAGGCAAATCGGCTTGGACTAAGGTTACGCGGACTGCCCCAGCCTTCCCGAGGGAAAGTTTGTTCGCCTCAGCCAACGGCAGATCCTCCCCCTGGACGCCTAATAGCCCGCGGACAACTTTACCGGTATTAGCCAAATCAGTGGCGACGCTGATGATTAAATTAGCAGGAATGGAATAACCGATTCCCACACTGCCTCCATTCTCCGACTTAATGGCCGTATTCATCCCAAGCACCCGTCCCTCAAAGTCGATTAAAGGCCCGCCACTATTGCCCGGATTGATGGCTGCATCGGTCTGAATAAAATCCTCGAAGACCAAACCCATCCCTTGCTTCCCCGAACGACCCAAAGCGGAGACAATGCCAGAGGTCACGGTCATACCAGCGTCTAGGGGGTTACCGATGGCGAAGACAACATCCCCCACCCGGGCCTTATCGCTATCGGCAAATTTGGCGGCCGGTAAGTTCCGGCCATCAATCTTCAGTACGGCGATATCCGTAGTCGCATCCACCCCCAGAACCTTCGCCCGGAACTCCCTTCGGTCGGAAAGCTGGACAATCACCGTGGCTGCGACCGTGCGACGGTCCTCCTTCATCACCACATGTCGGTTGGTAATCACGTATCCGTCAGAGTGGATGATGGTACCGGAGCCCAGGCCCATAGGCATCAGGGTCTCCCCCGTCTTAACGTCGGTGAGCACCTTGTCGGGGTCAATGCGACCGCGATAACGGTCAAGGACAGCCTTGGGGATGACTTCAGCGGTCCGGATGCTCACCACCGAAGGCATGATGCGAGCAAGCATATCAGCATAACTGGCCCCAGGCGCGGCACGATTAATCGGACGTGGGTCAGTGTCGAAGCCGATTCCAGCTGTCAGTGCTAAAGGGATGAGCGCAAGGAGCAGGAACAAGCGATTCATAGGCGGACTATAGATATCCGCTAGACCAATGCAAGCCGACCTCAGCGGGCCATCGTGAAACCGCCACCCGGCTGGGTGGGCTCGGCCTCGTCGCGCTCCTTATTGAAGCGCATTGAGAAGAGGCGGGTCACGCCCTTCTCCTGCATCGTTGCACCAAAGATTGCATCAGCCGCTGACACCGTCCGCTTATTGTGGGTAATCACCACAAACTGAGAGTAACGTGTGAACTCGCGGATGATATCCGTGAACCGGGAGACGTTGGTGTCATCCAGGGGCGCATCAAGTTCGTCCAGCACGCAAAGTGGCGAAGGCTTCACCATGTAAATGGCGAAGAGCAAGGCGACGGCGGTCATGGTGCGTTGGCCGCCAGAAAGCAGGGTAATTCCGCGCAACTTCGTACCCGGGGGCTGGGCGATAATTTCGATACCGCTCTCGAGCGGGTCTTCGGCCTGCACCATCGTGAGGTCCGCCGTGCCACCGACAAAGAGACGCTCGAAGGTGAATTTGAAATTCTTGCGGACCTGTTCAAAGGTGTCGGTGAAGAGCTTGAGTGAAGTCTGGTTAAGCTCATCAATGGCCTTGGTCAGCTCTTCCTTCGCTTTCCAGAGGTCATCGCTTTGCTTCGTTAGGAAATCATGGCGATCGCGGAGCGAGGAGTATTCCTCAACGGCCACAAGATTGATTGAACCCATCCCCGACATACGGTCGCGCAGTTCAGCGATTTCACGCACGAGGGGCGGCCAATCCGCTGACTCCATCGAAGCAAGGTCTTCCGCCGTGGGTTCGCCGCGACGGGCAACCGCCTTGGGTGCTGGCCGGGAGCCTTCTTCTTCTGGATCTTCGAGGTCGTCAAAAGCGGCGATGCCATCCGGCTCGCCATCAGAAAGCCATAACTGCAGGCGCCAATCGACGGTGGACACATCCAACTGATGGTCAGCCTGCACCTTCTCCAAAATGAACCCACACTGCGAAGATTGCTCCGCCAAGGAGACCTCGAGGGTCTTAAGTCGGGCATCGGCGACACGCAGGCGATCACGGTCGACCGACAAGACACGGTCTTCGGATTCCACGCCGGTATCGGTTTCGGAAAGTTCCGCTCGGGATTTGGCCAAACTTGCAGCGGAGACCTCAACTTCGGCCGCCAGTTGCGTCGAAGTTGCCCGAGCGGTCACCGAGTTTGCACGGAGCTCTGCGACCTGCTTTTCGTTGTGTTGTGCTTCTTGGCGACGCGAGACAAGTCGAGCGGAAGCTTCAGCGCGGCGCGATTCGAGGTCGGCGAGTTCCCGTCCGACCAGTTCCAATCGTTGACGCTGTTCGGCGAGCGAAAGACGGACTTCGCCGAGGGCATTCCGGCGCAGTTCGGCATCAGCGCGGGACGCCTCGACTTCGATTTCACCGGAAGAAATGGCTGAGCGCAGATTGGCCACCTGGGTATCCTTGGCGGTCAGGGTTTCCTGAGCCCGATCACGACGTTGAAGCGCCTCGGACTTAGAATTCTCGATTTCGCCCAGCTGGCGTTGCTCGCGAGAGATACGCTCATCGGAGGCGACCAAGGCCTGACGCGCAGAGCGCTCGTCAGCCTGGGCAACGGAAAGTTCTTGGGCGGCGAATTGCGTAGCGTCACGACATACGGAGACATCGTTCTCATTCGCGTCCATCGAGGCCTGCAGGCCGATGGCGCGCTCATTTAGCGTGGTGAGTTGGTCATTCTCGGTCTCGAGATTCGTCCGGACGGCCCGGATTTCGCTCTCGCGCGAAAACACGCCAGACGCGGAGTTGGTCGCTGCCTTGCGCGGCCGGCCTGCGTAAACAAGACCCCGGCGATCGACGAGGTCGCCCTCAGTCGTCGCGACGAGGAAGAATTCGAAGCCGGGATTAGCGCGCCACCATTTGATGAAGTCGCCAAGTGAAGGACAAACGAAGCAACCGTCGAAAAGGTTTGAGACCAAGCGGGCGTGCGCCGGGGATTTGGCTGCAACAGCCGTGGCGGCGGGACGCAACCAAGCAGGTGCGGCCGACCCGGTCCGGGAAGCGGGCGGAGCTTCGACTTGAAAGACGGCCCGACCAAGTTCGCGCTGACCCATCTTCGCCACGATGCCTGGTAAGAAATCAGCGTTATCGAGAGCCACAGCTTCGGAGGCCGCACCCAGAATGTTCTCTAAGGCCGAGGCAGCCGTGACATCTACCACGGTGACCAAGTCCGCCAAGGCCGAAGCCTTGCCCGAACGCATCTCGTCGGCGAACTCTCCACGGAGGACGGCCTTCGCGGCTTCAGAGAAGCCTTCGAGTCGCGACTGCATCTGCTCGAGTAAGCCGAGTTGGGCGGAAAGCTTGGCGACCTTGCGATCTTGCTCTGAGATGGTTTGTTGCAGGGAGCGGAACTCGGAGAGGAAATCACGACCCTTCTCTGTGGTCTCGGATTCAGTTAAACGGGCAGCCTGTAGCTCGCCATGCCGGGCGGTGACGACCGCGCCACATTCCGCGACGCGACGCTCGAGGCCTTCACGTTCTTCCTTTGCTTGCGTCAGGGAAGCGGAAACATCGACGTGGCGTGACTGGTAGCCACGAAGATCAACTTCGAGGTTAGTAACGTCGCCACGGGCCCGAGTCATCTCGCCTTCCGCGATGAGAATGTCTTGGCGGGCTCGGCGAAGTCGGTTTTCCGCATCAACGAGCTGTCGGGCAGCATCTTCGACCTGCGAGGCCTTATCGCGGTACGCGGCGTCCGTCGCCGTCACGGAACCGGCGGCCGTGGACTTAGCGTCCGAGCTACCGCGCAGTCGCATCTCATATTCAGCGATGGCCTGCTCGGCCTCCTGGGCCTCACGGCGAATATCACCCAAGCGTGAAGCCAGATCGTCCGCCCGAAGGTCGGAGGTCCGGGCATCATTCTCGGCATTTTCGCGCGAAGTGCGCAGGTCAAAGAGGGCCTGCTGGGCGAGCTGGACTCGCTCCGCCAGTTCTGCCCGTGAGACACGTAGTTGAGCGAGAGCCGCCTCCCGGTCGCGCAGGCTATCGGCTAGACTGGTAACTTCGGCTCGACACCCAAGGGCATCGGCCTCGAGCGACGTGACCTGCGCCCGACGGTCGCCATACTGCTTAGCGTGCCAGGCAAGATCAAGATGCGTGAAGCGGTGGCGCAGGCGGCGGAAACGCAGAGCCTTGGCCGCCTGACGGCGTAGGCTGGCGATCTGACGGCCAACCTCACTGATGACATCGGTGATGCGGGCCAAGTTGGTGTCAACGCCGGTGAGCTTGTTGAGGGCTTCGCGACGCTGAGCCTTGTATCGCGTGATACCCGCGGCTTCTTCGAAGAGGTAACGGCGCTCGGCGGGATTAGCAGAAAGAATCTGGTCAATCTGTCCCTGGACCATGAAGGAGTAGGACATTCGACCGATGCCCGTATCCATGAATAGACGCTGGATATCTTTAAGCCGAGAGGGTTTGCCGTTGATGAAATAATCGCTGGCGCCCTCGCGATGAAGGCGCCGCATGATGGACACCTCGGCGAAGGCGGTTCCCAGTTCCTTTTCGCAGTCCGCAAAAATCAGTTCGACCTCGCACTGGGGCAGGGGCTTGCGCCGATCTGTACCGGCGAAGATGACGTCCTGCATCGCGGGCGCACGAAGGGACTTGGCGCTCTGCTCGCCAAGCACCCAGCGGATGGCGTCGACGATGTTGGATTTGCCACAGCCATTAGGTCCGACAACGGCTGTGACTCCGGGACGGAGCTCAATGCGGGTCCGGTCGGCGAAGCTCTTAAATCCGTTGGCGACGATTTCCTTGAGGTACATCGAGGGGTGAAAAGGCACGATTGCCCCACCCCACCCCTGCCGCAAGCGTCTAGTGCCCTCCCGGGGGGTCAGTTATTCACGGCTTAAAATCGGCGTGGTTTCGGGGTTGACGAGACGGCTCCCCCGATGTTCTTTCGACCCTCCAACCGCTAATATGTCCGTAGAAATCAAGATTCGAAAAGGCGAGACTGTCGATAAGGCCCTCCGCCGTCTAAAGAAGAAGATCGACCGCGAAGGTATCATCAAGGACGCCCGTGCTAAACGGGGCTTTGAGAAGCCGGCCGAACGCCGTCGTCGCAAGAAGAAGGTCAAGAACTTCGGCGCCTACCTGCGCAAGAAGTGGGATAACGTCTAAGTTCCCTCCCCCCTCAGTAGCCCGAAGGCCCGTCATCACGACGGGCCTTCTGCTTTGGGGGAGCGACCAGCCCCCGGCACAACAAAAAGGGCCGAACCCAGTAGGTTCGGCCCTTGGTTCGGCAAAGCCGGCTAGGCTTAGCGGAGGAACAGCAACTCCTGGTAGGAGGGCATCGGCCAGTATTCGTCGGCCACGATCTCTTCGAGGGCGTCAGCGGCGGCGCGCACCTTAAGCATGGCCGGGAGAACCTTATCGCAGGAGTGCTTAGCCTGGGCGTGCGTGTCGGACTTGCTGACCTCGCGGGCAGCGTCGAGCGCGTCGGCGGCCGCCGAGAGTTCGTCAGCGAGGCTGATGACTTCCTTGCGGAGCTTGCCACCCGACTTGGTCTTTTCAACCGGGGTCAGGTCAGCGGCAAACTTCAGGGCGGCCGGGAGCAACAGGGTCTTGGCGATGTCAGAGACGAGCTTCGACTCGGTGTTGACCGTCAGCACGTAGGAGTGCGTGTAGATCTCTTCGCGGGACTCGAGTTCGGCCTTGGAGAGAACTCCCTGGCGTTCAAAGACCTCGATGCTCGACTTAGAAACAATCTCGGGAAGGGCATCCGGGGTCGTGCGCAGGTTCTTAAGGCCGCGCTTGGCCGCTTCCTTGTGCCACTCTTCCGAGTAGCCGTTGCCATTGAAGATGATGCGACCGTGCTTGCTAAGGATGTCCTTAAGGACGCCCTGAAGCGCAGCGTTGAAGTCGGAGTTCTTCTTAAGAGCGGCGGCGAGATCATCGGCCAGCTTATCAAGTGAGTCGGCCATGATCGTGTTGAGCACGGTCAGGGGACCGGCCACGGAGAACGCGGAGCCTACGGCGCGGAATTCGAACTTGTTACCGGTGAAGGCGAACGGACTCGTGCGATTACGGTCACCGGCGTCCTTCGGAAGGATCGGGAGCGTATCGACACCGAGGGTCATGTGACCTCCCTTGCGGGAAGACGAAGCCGAGCCACTCTTCTTCACCTGTTCGATGACTTCATTGAGCATGTCGCCGAGGTAGATGGAGATAATGGCAGGCGGGGCCTCGTTGGCGCCGAGGCGGTGATCGTTACCGGCCGAGGCGACGGAGGCACGGAGCAGGCCCTGATGCAGATCGACGGCGCGAATCACCGCGGAGCAGAAGGTGAGGAACTGAGCGTTCTCGTGCGGGCTATGGCCAGGCTCGAGGAGGTTGCCGACGCCCGCACCACCGATGGACCAGTTGACGTGCTTACCAGAACCATTGACACCAGCGAAGGGCTTCTCGGCGAGGAGGCAGACGAAACCATGCTTGGTGGCGACACGCTTGAGCAACGTCATCGTGAGCATCTGGTGGTCATGCGCGACATTGGCGGATTCGTAAATCGGGGCCACTTCGTACTGGGAAGGGGCGACTTCGTTGTGGCGGGTCTTGATCGGGATACCGAGCTTGAAGCACTCACGTTCGGTTTCCATCATGCATGCGAGCACGCGATCAGGGATGGTGCCGAAGTACTGGTCTTCGAACTCCTGACCCTTCGCCGGCTTGGAGCCAAAGAGCGAACGGCCGCAGGTATAGAGGTCGGGACGGAGGTGAAAGAGGCGCGTGTCGATCAGGAAGTACTCCTGCTCAGGGCCGCACGAAGCGGAGATGTAGCCGTGCTTCTTACCGAAGAGCGCGAGGACGCGGGAGGCTGACTTGTTGACGGCAGCCATCGAACGCAGCAGCGGGGTCTTCTTGTCGAGAGCTTCACCCTTCCAAGAAACAAACGCGGTCGGGATGCAGAGCGTCGAACCGTTCTCGGTGTCGAAGATGTAAGCCGGAGAGGTAACATCCCAAGCAGTGTAGCCACGGGCTTCGAAGGTGGAGCGGAGGCCGCCATTCGGGAAGGACGAGGCATCGGGTTCAGCCTGGATGAGCGCCTTGCCAGAGAACTGCGCGAGGGTGCCATTGCCGTTAGGCTCGAAGAAGGTGTCATGCTTCTCGGCGGTGAAGCCGGTGAGCGGGTAGAAGACGTGCGCGTAGTGGGTCGCGCCACGCTCGAGAGCCCAATCCTTGATGGCAGCAGCGACGACATCGGCAGAAGCCGCATCCAGTTTGGTACCAGACTCGATGTTAGCCTTGAGGGACTTGAAGACGTCCTTCGGGAGGCGCTTCTCCATCTTATCGAGGGAGAAAACATTCTGGCCGTAGATCAGATCGATCTTCTCATTGCGGAAGTCGAAGCTGCCCTGAAGGCGAGGCTGGGAGGCAATCGCCTCGATGGCGTTGCGGCGGGCTGGGTTGGTGCTCATTGGGGGATTGGAAAGGTGATTAATTACGAACAAAGGAAAAGCACCCCTCGTGCCACCCTTCAATAGGTAACGATTCACACCCTATATTGCTTAATTTTAAGCAAATATGACTAAAATCAGGCAATCGCGGGGTGACTACTTCCACACATAGGTCGTCCGCAGGAAGTACGAGGTATCTAATTTAACCTGATTAGAGAGTGGTTTTGACCTAAAATCGTTAGAAATGCCCAATTTAAGGGAAAGGGGGCCAGAGCTTCGTAATATATTCAAACTGGTTTCGTGGTGGATGTAATAATCTCGGGTATCCTGAAATGACGGCACGATATTCAGGGAGGAATCTAAGGCGGCCCACCCCAGCTCCCGGGCGAAGATTAATCCCAGGTCGGCCGAAGGTGCACTGAGATTGGGATGCGCCGAGGTTGTGTAGCGTTCCGTTCGATGAGCGAGACCGGCACGTGCATCGAGTTTGCCGCGACCGTCCGTGTACAAGCGAAAGCCCCAGCCGGCGGCATTCACCGACGAGAAGTCGATGGAGCGGGCGTGATCATACCCAGTGTCGGTGCGCAGATACCAGAAGACCACATCCGTAGGATTGGTCTCATACGAAAAGGTCGCATGCAAATCATCCGAGGAAATCTGGTTGCCCGACTCGGCGCGCGTAAAGCGAATACCTGTATTTATGGTATCAGCCTTGGTCACGCCCTTCGCCGTAATGCCAGCACAGTACCCAGAGCCCTGCACAACCCCAGAACGGCCGGACACATCTAGGTCGGCCTGGGGTGACCATTTGCGCAGCCCCGCGACTTCGGCCGGCCGAAGCGAGGGATCGCGCCAAAGCTCCAACTGTTTATCGAGGGGGCTGGTCTCGGGGCCACCCGACGAAGCCGCCCGACCGCCCACAGCGGAAGCGATACCGCGCTGCACCACCCCACCGGAGCTAATTACCGCCGGATTATCTGTGCGGAATGACTCGACTGAAGAAAGGGTGATACTCTGGGTCGAATTACCAAGTGCAGGCACCTTCATCTCAAGTACGCCGTCGGCAATACGGACAATATGACCTCGCAGGAAGGTGCCATCGGTCATCGTCACCGTATCGGCCACCGCTAGGACTGGAATTAGGACAAACAGAGCGCTCCGCATGGGTGTTTAAATAGCCCGAAGGACGCAGGGTTGCCAATCATAGGATTTAAAGATGGGATGAGGTTCATGGTTCATGATGCGGTCATCCTCGGGGCCGGGCCAGCGGGACTCGCTGTCGCCCATGCGCTCACCCGTGCTGGGGCGAAACTCAAACTGATCGAACCTTCGCTGCGAGTGGGTGGCTCCATCCGTACCGTCAAGCAGGACGGCTGGCTGGTCGAGACTGGCCCCAACACGCTCCAACTGGAAAGCGCCGCCGACCGTGAGTTACTCAATACTTACGGACTCGCACCATACACCCAGGAAGCAGATATGGCCGCAGCTCGGCGTTATATTTTTGCCCACGGTAAGCTGCATGGACTCGAGTCCAACCCTGTATCGCTGTTCGGCTCCAGCTTGATGTCGTGGAGCGGAAAGCTGCGCTTGCTCACCGACATCTTCCGCGGACGGGGCGGCTACCCAGGCGAAACCATCGAGGCTTTCGCCACCCGTCGCTTCGGCACCGAGGCCGCCTCTTTGCTCATGGACCCAATCGTATCCGGGGTTCATGCAGGCGACCCAGCACGGCTCGTAATGGCTAATTGCTTCCCTAAGATTCACGCCTTGGAGCAAGAATATCGGTCGGTGATTCTCGGACTGATCAAGAGCCCAAAGACGACCCGAAAAGTGGTGGGGTTCAACGACGGCATGCAACAACTCGCCGAGGCGATGGCCGCACCCTTGACCGGCGACACGCTGAGTCTGGGTGCAAACGCGACGCTGATTCGTCGCGATTCCAAAGGCTGGAACATCCACTGGCGCGAAGCGGATGGCAGCGAGCACGACACCAGCGCCAGACGCCTGATTGTGACGGCACCCTTCTGGCATTGGGGCTCGCTTCCGTTTGACGAACAATTGCGCTCGGGTCTACGCCTCTGGGAGAAAGCCGAGGTGCCCCCTGTCACTGTGGTCGCCCGCGGCTACGACCGCACCGCCATCGCCCACCCCCTGGACGGGTTCGGGTATTTGACGCCTGGCTCCCAGAACCGCTCAGTGCTCGGCTGCCTCTTCCCCTCATCCGTCCTGCCCAATCGCACCCCTGATGGCAAAGTCCTGGTCTGCTGTTTCATCGGCGGGGCGCGCAAGCCAGCCTTGGCCCGCCTCAGCGATGGGGAAATCCGCCAGCTGGTAGACGCCGAGTTATCCGAAACCTTAGGGGCCTCTAAGCCACCCGAACACGAATGGATTCAGCGATGGGATCGAGCCATCCCTCAATATGGCGCTGAGCAGCAACAGCGCGAAGACGCCCTCGACTGCGTCGAAAGAAATCATCCGGGATTGCATTTCCACGGTGCTTTCCGCGGCGGCATCTCCCTCATGCACGTCATCCGCCAGGGCGATGCGCTTGGGAAGCAGATGGCGGGAAACTAAACCCTTCAGGCACCCTTCGTCTGTGGCTCAGGTAAGCCCCTGACCACCCAAAGCGCTGGGAGCATAAGCAAAGTGGCGCAGACATATACCCAGCAGTGTGAGCCCGTCTTGAAGTAAATCAGCGCTGCCGTGATGGGGCCAACCACTCGGGCCAAAGAACCTGCGGACCGCAGGATGCCCAGATTGCGCCCCTGCTCAGTGGGGCTGGAGTACAGTGATGCGAGCGCAGAAATGCTCGGCAAAATCAATCCTGTCGCAAAAGAGATCAGGCCCATGCCCACGAAGAAGGCGCTCTTACCCCATGAAACCATTCGGGTAGTATCGCCGCCGGGCGGCTGAGGAATGAACGCCACCAAGGCGAACGCGATGACGGCGAAACCCATCCCGAGCATGACTACTTTACGCTGCCCCAGGCGCTTCACCAGCTGCCGAGCCATACCCTGGGCAACGATCATACACCCACCGTTAAAAAGGAATAGCCCTGCATTATCACGAGGGCTGTAAGCGAACAAGGCGAAGGTCAAAAAAACGACCGTATTTTCCATACCGGTAAACGCGACCTGGTAGAGCAAGTTCGCCAGAGAAGTACGCCGGACGGCGGAAGACTCGACTTTAGCCAAATCAAAGATGGAAGGACGGACGGCATCGACGCCAGCTCGACGCTCGGGCGGCAATGTCTCGGGGAAGTACGCGAGCACCAAGATAAAGTTCAGGGAGGCCATGCAGGCCGAGACGAATGCCGGCAACGAAAACGGGTTCAGGGCCAGGGAAGCAACCGGAATGCCTTGGCCGATTACCGACCCTTGGGCCATCACCGCCGGAGCCGTCAGCGCCCCGATGATGGGTCCGACCAAGAAGCCCATCCCGATAGCAATACCGACAACCGCCATCCCTTTAGTGCGATCTTTTTCCTCGGTGATGTCTGCGGCAGCGGCGCTAGCGACGGCGATATTTCCAGCCATCATGCCGCAGATGAGTCGAGTGAGCACCACCACCCAAAAATGGGCCGCAAAAATCCAGAGCATGTAGGATAGCGCACTCCCCGCGAGGGTGATGGTAAGGATACGACGACGACCCAAGCGGTCAGAAAGTGCACCCCAGATGGGAGAAAAGATAAACTGCAGGCCGGAATAGAGACTGCTGAGCAGGCCTCCGAATAGGACCGGGAGCAGGACCTTCTTCTGAAAAACGACGTCGCCGCCAATCCACTGGGCGACGGACATCAAGGTGCGGACGAGTGAGCCAGTGACTCCTTCTGCCTGGATGTAATAGTCGAGAAGATGCGGGAACAGCGGGATGATCACGCTGAAACCGATGATATCCATGAACACCGTCAGGAAGATGAGCCCGAGGATACGACGCTGGGGAATGACGACGGAGGCAGACATTCGCCCAAGATGGGGCGAATCCGCCTCTTCGCAAACAAAACAGCGGCTTGCGAAATCGGGGCTTCCTCGGATGATGACCCTATGCGCCTTTCCGTTCTAGTAGTCTTATCGTTAGCCAGCTTACTCCCGCAGTATGGCAGTGCCGCGATTGACCCGAAGCTACTCCTAGTCGAGCAGAAGCTCGGGGGCTTTGAAGACAAAGACTACGGACCAGCCGTCGAAAAGACTCTGGTTGAATTCGAGGGCCGCACCGGCATCAATTTACACCCATCGATACTCAAATCGTGCGGCCTCAAGCTGTCGTCAGAATCCGGCATCGGCCTCTCAACCCCTAAACCCTTGGTGCGCGCCGTAACCTCCGCCTTGATGCGCCGCGGTTTCACCCAGAAGGCCATCTACCTGTGCGACACCAAACAAGATACCCTTCGCAAGGCTGGCTTCCTTCCAGCCACCTCGGAGGCCGACCAGTCTTTCGAAGGATTTCCCGTGCTCGCGTGGGCTGACCGAGTCGGCACTTGGGTCAAAGACCCGAGTTGGATCAAGGAGACCCAATACCGCTACGAAAATCAAGTGGTGCCTAAGCCGAGCACGCCAACGCAGACCTGGAGTAACGAACGAACCAGCATCCTTCCGAAGACCCTCATGGATGATGTCGACTTCTGGATCAACCTTCCCGTCCTGTCCGACAGTACATCTCTGGGCGTCCATGGGGCAATTGCCTCTGCTTCGCTTGGAAATATTCTCAACGCCGAACGGTTTCTGGGTAATCCCGCTAATGCGGCCAAGGCCGCCGTTGAAGTCTACGCGACCCCTAAGCTCGCGAAGCGTAATGCGCTCACGATTCTCTCCCTGGAGCGTTACCAAGTGCTCGGCGGGCCAAGCTTCGACGCGGGCTGGTGCCGCTCCGAGAAAACCATGCTGTGCAGTGCTAACCCCGTCATCATTGACTTCGTGGGCTTGCAGAAAATTAATTCCGGGCGTGCTGCCAGCGGCATTGAGACTATCCACCCCGAACCGCCTATCTTTGCCACCGCTAACTCCAGCGAGATTCGACTGGGCACCTGCCGTCCCTCGGAGATTACACTGGTTCGATTGCCCGCCCCCTGATCAACGCGATGCGCGCAGGTTGGCTAGTCCAGCCCGGAAGGCGGTCAACTGAAAGCCGCGGTCAAGGGAGGTCCCTTGCCGCCTAGTCTTTCATTAGAATCCCTTCAGAGCTTCAGGCCAAGTGCTTCAGAAGCAGTCGCACGCTCTTCGAGTAACTCCTTCTCGGTGATTGCAATCTTCTCCCTGGAGAAGGCGTCGAGCGGCAGACCCTGTACGATTTCCCAAGAGCCGTCGGCCTTGGTGCGGAGCGGGTAGCCGAACATGATACCCGGCGAGATGCCGTAATCACCCTTGGAGAGAACGGCCACGGAGTGCCAGTCGCCAGCGGGAGTCGGGAAGTGAAGGCTCCGCAAAGTGTCGAGGGCGGCGTTGGCGGCAGAGGCAGCGGAAGAGGCGCCGCGGGCCTTGATCACTGCAGCTCCACGCTTCTGCACGTCGGAGACAAAAGTCTCCTTGAGCCAAGCGTGGTCGGTGATGACCTGCATGGCCGGCTGGCCGCCGATGGTGGCGTTGGTGAAGTCGGGATACTGCGTCGAAGAATGATTACCCCAGATGGCGACGTTCTTGACGACGGAGTTATGAGCGCCGGCCTTGCCTGCGAGTTGCGACTTGGCGCGGTTCTCGTCGAGGCGTGTCATGGCAAAGAAATTCTCAGAGGGAAGATTACCGGCGGAGCGCAGCGCAATCAGGGCGTTCGTGTTGCAAGGATTTCCAACGACGAGCACTTTGACGGTCTTCTTTGCGCTACGCGCAATGGCTTCACCTTGGCCGATGAAAATCTTGCCGTTGATGCCGAGGAGGTCTTTGCGCTCCATACCGTCCTTCCGGGGCACGGCGCCGATGAGCAGGCACCAGTCGGCGTCTTTAAAGCCTTCGTTCAGATCGCCGGTAGCGACCACGTCAGTGAGTAAAGGGAAGGCACAGTCCTGAAGCTCCATCACGACGCCGGCGAGGGCGTTAAGGCCAGGCCCGACTTCAATCAGATTGAGCGCAATCGGCTGGTCGGGGCCGAAGACGGCGCCGGAAGCCAGGCGGAAGATGGCAGCGTAACCGATGTTGCCGGCGGCGCCGGTGACCGCGACGCGAATGGGGGACTTGGAAGCCATAGAGGGACGCCTATCTAGTTAGGCCAACCCCTCGGAGTGAAGCGGAAACTAAAGGCCCAGCTCGCCTTGCATTAAATCGTCGGCGGCCGGTGCGGACATACTATCCCGGACCAGCTGGGAAAGCGGGGCCGCGGAACGCCCTTCCAGCCCGCAAAGCGCTCGCAAGATGAGAGCGGCCGCCAAGGCGTCATACAGAGCACAGTGATACCGCCGCCGAGCGGGCGGGCAGTGCTGGACGGCCAGCACATCGAGCTTCGCCCCCAGCCGTAGAGATGAAATCAGGGCGGATAGACGAAAGTCACCTAGGCTTGGCGCCCAAGCCCGAGCCAATCGGCAGGTATCCACCCACGGCCCCCACTCCGCGACGGAAGCGGCCTCGCCCACGAAAGCAGGGACCGCCGATGGGCGCGGCCAGGTCCCGCGGAGTAGACCTGCCTCCACTGAGGCGTTGTGGGCAGCGAGTAACCCGGTTTGGCGCAAGGCAACCCACTGGGGCCAGGCGGATTCAAACGGCGGGAGTCCCTTGAGGTCCTTTGCTCCTAGTCCGTGGCACTGTGTATCGATAGCGGGGATCGGCTGACGGGCGGCATGCAAGCTGGTCGAAGCGGAGATGACTTCACCATGCATCATCGTGGCCACGCCAAACTCCACCACGCCCGTATGGACGCTTCCCTCAAAGTCGACGACATGAATCGGGGTGTCTGACCAGACTGGTGCGTGGGTGCTCATCGGTTCAGCGCCATTCATGTCTCGGATAGCGACCTTTGAGTTCTTTTTTAACGCCTTCGTAAGAACCTTTCCAAAAAGCATCGAGGTCGGAGGTGCGCTGCTGCGTGCGGCGAGCGGGCGACTGGATACAGATGATCATCGGAATCTTTCCCATGCATACTCGCAGTTTGCTGCCCGGAAAATCGTACAGTTCTTGAACGGTGGCTTCAATTTCCGCGGTCGCGTCCTCGGTGTATTCGATTTTTGCAGGGTGCTTTTTGCGTGGCAAAATGATGCGCTCGGGACAATAAGAATCCAAGGCCATGGCTTGTTCATGGGTCAGCCAACCCCGCACCACGCCGAAGACTGGCCGGTCGCGAATATCCCGATAGGCGACCGCTCCCGCGCAGACTTCTTCGATGACCATTCGGCGGGCGTCCTCATCGAAGGCCGGGATACCGAGTTCGGGGCAATGTTTGGAAAGGAAATTAACGCGTCGAATCCAGGCATCCACCGAAGGATCCCATTTCTCCAATTCCAGGCGGCCCGCGGCGACCTCCGCCGCAAGAATACGACTCGCGGCATCGGAAGGCGCATCATCGCGCTCCTTGGCCTCAAGGACCAAGTCGCGGAAGCGTCGCTCCGTACGCGTCACGACCCGGCGCTGGGTGGCGTCATAGCGAACCTGATTTACCGAGGTAAAATCATCCGGGAAAAGTTCCTGCAACCAGGATTCCTCCACGGCAGTGGCCAAGGACAGGTAGGTGGTGACGCCGCCGCGGGCCTGAATTTCGTCGACCTCCGCGGCGACAAGAAGCTTGGCATTGCGAATGGCCGACTCCCGACGGAGTTCACCGCTCCGCCCGTGGACGAGCGCGCAACGCAATGTTCCGGCATCCAGCCGAACGGCGAGACGGTCCGAGAAGCCCAGTAGGATACACCGGCGGACCGAAGCTGGATCGGCCACCTGGTCGCTGACCGGAAGCCCCTGCCCTTCGGCGAGGCGGAGAAACTGACGCGCAGCTTGATCGGCTTGGCGGGCGGCCTGCCCATGGACGCCAAATCGATCGCAGGCATCGGCATCAAACTTCATGTCGATGGCACGCTGCAATAAAGCGAGGCGAGGGAAAAAGTCCGACCCATCTTCTTGCTCTACTGAATCCCGCGCGTTCTCGGTGCGATCGTCTACTTTCCGAAAAAGAATATCGCGGCCTTGGGCCAGACCGGCGATGCGACAGACTTCAAAGACGCAATCAAAGTCGCCCGCAGCCAGCAACATGCGCGCGTACCGTGGGTGTGCCGGAAAGACCGCCATCCGTCGGCCGATCGGGGTAAGTTTCCCATGAGTATCCACCGCCCCGAGATCTGCCAGCACCGCCAAGGCGCGCTGGAGGGCTTTATCCTCCGGTTTTTCATACCAGGGAAAGGTCGCCGCATCGCCCCACCCGGAGGACAGTAATAACAGAATGGTCTCCGAAAGATCTACCCGGCGAATCTCGGGGACTTCGCGGAGCGGGCGAGCCTCTTGATCAGTCTGCGACCAAAGTCGGACACAACGCCCCGGGCCAGTGCGACCGGCGCGACCCGCACGCTGCTCCGCAGAGGCTTGGGAAATTGGCTCCACGAGCAGCGTGTCGATGCCGCGATGCGCATCGAAACGGGCGATACGAGCCAAGCCAGCGTCGACGACGGCGCGGACGCCGGGAATCGTCAACGAGGTCTCCGCGACATTGGTCGCCACAATGACTTTTCGGTTCGGTCCGGGCTTGACCGCTCGGTCTTGTTCCTCGGGCGGCAGCTCGCCGTAAAGTGGAAGAATCTCCACCCCGCCCGACTCCGGCAGATTCCGGACGGCACCGATGGTGCGCATGATCTCATAAGAGCCTGGCATGAAGACCAGAATATCGCCTTCGGCTTCTTCCTGGAGCAATCGGCGCACCTGCTCGGCAGCGGCATCCCAAATCGGCCGAGCGGAGTTACGAGGGAGATGCGTGTACTCGATCTCCACTGGATAAGCGCGCCCATCGGCGGCGAGGGTCTCGGCCGAGCCAAGCCATTTCGCTACGCCCTCGGTATCCAGGGTAGCAGACATCGCCATGATGAGAAGGTCGGGGCGCCGGGTCTCCTGCAGTCGGCGCGCCAAGGCCAGCGCCACGTCAGAGTGAAGATTCCTTTCATGGAATTCATCAAAGATGACGGCACCGACACCCTTGAGCTCGGGGTCGGAAGCCATCTGTCGAAGCAATAACGCTTCGGTCACGAATTTGATGCGCGTCTGGGCCGACTCGACCCGCTCAAAGCGAATCTGATACCCGACCTCACCCCCCAGCCGGACATTGCGCTCCTGCGCGATACGTGCGGCCAGTAAGCGGGCGGCGATTCGCCGTGGCTGCAAGACGATGATCTGCCCTTCGACTAATCCCAAATCCAAGAGCATCTGCGGAATCCGCGTAGACTTACCCGAGCCGGTGGGAGCGCGCAGGACGAGTCGCCGGACGCGACCACAGGCGGCAGTGAGGCCCTCCTTCAGGTCATCAATCGGCAAGGCTTGCTTCATGTCACGTCGAGGTGGATCAGGCGGGCGACGGCCCTGCCCTGCCGAACCGTAATCCGGGCGACCGTCACGGGAAGGTTAAACCGTCGCGGACCAGCGCTGCCTGGGTTTACGCGCAGCACGGCACCCTCTTGTTCGATTTTCGGGATGTGTGTATGCCCCGTGATGATGATATCGGGACACAACGCCCGCTCATCCAAT
>CAIKRN010000256.1 GCA_903829855.1 uncultured Opitutia bacterium | reverse complement strand
GCGATATACATCTTCAGGATATCACAGAAACGGAAACTCACGTAGCTCGGTACGTAGAGCAGCGGGAAATCCGCCCGACGGCGCCAGACGGTGTTCTGCGTGTTGCCGGGACAATACTGGGTCGGGCCGAGCTTATAGTAGGCGCCGGTCTTCGCGAACATGACCGGCGCGAGCGATTCGCGGGCGGTCAGGCGGAAAATCGCGTCCACATCGGGATCACCGTCGGCCAAACCCTGGATGAGGCTGACGTCGTCGAAGAATCCAGCCGCGGCGGCGGGCGTGCCATGGCGATGGGAATCCCGATCTAGCACGCGGCTGAGCGGCAACCCGCGCGGCCAGATATGCTTATCGGTGAACAGCTGGTAGAGGTTGACGGTCTTGGGCCCGCCGACGACGAAGTGCGAAGCACCGGCGGCCTGCTCCGGAGAGACCGAGCGGGCGGTCCAGTCATCGTAAGGGATATTATCATCATCGGTCTCAATGATGCACTCGTATCCTTGGTGCGCCGCGAACAGGTAGCCCATGTTCTTCCGGGCATAATGATTGAAGGGCAGCAAGGCGTCGAACGCCGGCGCGAGCTCCTGCTGGCGGGCGACGGAGAGGAACTCACAATCGAGTCCGGCGTAAGTCGCCTCGGGCGTCTTGCGGTCGGCGACGATGATCACATCGACGGCGGGATCGGCGATGTATTTGAGCACGGACGGTGTCGGTGCGTTGATTGTCGTGATGATGACGCAGGCCTGGTTGCTCATGAGGAGATGTGCATGGGGGTATCGATGAACCGCTAGAGAGTCAATTCGAGGCGACCGCGACGCTTCTTCCTTCCCTGCGCCGCAGTACGTAGCTAAGGTGCGGGCATGTCCCAACGGCCCATTGGTTTCGGCATCTGGGGAACCGGCATGATCGCCGAGTTCCATGCGAAAGCGCTCGCCGAGATCGCCGGAGTGAAACTCGTCACCGCCTATAACCGTTCGCCAGCCAAAGGTCGCGAATTCGCAATAAAGTACGGTATCGAGTTCGCCGAAACGCCGGAAGCGCTCCTCGCCAATCCTGCCGTCGATATCGTCTGCCTCTGCACGCCGAGCGGCGACCACCTCGCCCCGGCCCTCGCCTGTGCCAAGGCCGGCAAGCACGTCGTCGTGGAGAAGCCTCTCGAGGTCACCCTCGCCCGTTGTGATGAGCTTACGACGGCTTGCGCCAAAGCCGGCGTGACGGTCGCTGGCATTTTGCCCCGCCGCTTCGGGGCTGGCGCCGTCGCCCTTAAAGCTGCGATCGAGACCGGCCGCTTCGGCCAGCTCACCATGGCAGGGGCACTCATCCCTTGGTGGCGCACGCAGGCTTATTATGACTCGGCGGCATGGCGCGGCACTTTCGCCCTCGATGGCGGCGGCGCGCTGATGAACCAAGGCATCCACACCATCGACCTCCTTCTCTGGTTCCTCGGACCGCCTAAGCGCGTCTCCGCCACCGCTGGACTCGTCGCCCATGGCGGCATTGAAGTCGAGGATGTCGCCACCGGCTGGATCGAATTCGCCAACGGCTGTCGCGCCACCATCGCCGGCTCCACCGCTTGCTGGTCAACCACGGGCTTCCCTGCCGAGATCCGCATCCATGGCACGAGCGGCTCGGCCGTGCTACGAGATGACAAATTAACCGCGTTCGAATTCGAAAAGCCCCTGCCATCTGACGCCGCCCAAGTCGCCACCGCGACCGAAGGTGGCGGGGCGGGCGCCAATGATCCTAAGGCCATTGGGCACGCGTGGCATCGCGCTAATCTCGAGGAAGCTATCGTCGCCATTCGCGCCGGTCGCCAGCCCACCGTTAACGGCACCGAAGGCCGCAAGGCCGTCGAACTTATCCTCGCGCTCTATCAATCTGCCCAGACCAGCGGCGCACCCGTTGACTTGCCACTTCGGGCAGACCCGATGCTTGCCAAGCTCGGCGGCAAAGCAATCTGACCCCCTGCCTTCCCTATGCCCAAGACATCCTTCTTTGATATTCTCCAATGCTGCTTTGATCCCAGCGCCTGGCGCTTACTCTCGAAGTTACTGCGTCAGCGGCAGCCACTGCGCTACCTTCCGCTTTATCTTTCACATCGCCGCGAGTTCATCGCCAAAGGCGGCAAGGTCGATAAACTCTTCCCCATCCTCTACGACTATGCCGACCAGGCCGGTAGTGCCCGTGGTCACTATTTTCACCAGGACCTCTTGGTCGCCTCGCTGATTCACCAAGCGAAGCCCTTACGGCACATCGACGTCGGCTCGCGCGTGGATGGCTTTGTGGCACACGTAGCTGCCTTTCGTCCGATCGAGATCATGGACGTCCGCCCGTTACAAGGTACGGGCCATGAGAATATCCGCTTCCTGCAGGCAGACCTCATGCAGGAAACAAACGCTCCCACGGAGATTGCGGATTCCGTCTCGTGCCTTCACACGCTTGAGCACTTCGGCTTGGGCCGTTACACTGATCCCTTAATGCCCGACGGCCATCGCCGCGGATTCGTGAACCTGCTGCGCATGCTTAAGCCCGGCGGAACTTTTTATATCAGCTTCCCGATTGCGGCCCAAACCCAGGTGTGCTTCAATGCCCACCGCATCTTCGCTCCGCGCGAAATCCTGGAATGGCCAACCGGAGGATGCCGTCTGGAATTACTCCGCTTTGATTATGTCGATGACGCGGGCGACCTGCATCAGAACGTAAACCTGCACACGGCGGAAATCCGGGATGGCTACGGTTGCGGCATCTACGTCTTTCGAAAACATTTAGCGTCCTGATGCCGACGGTAACCTCCATTATCGACGGTGGCCTCGGCAATCAGATGTTCCAGTATGCGGCCGCCCGAGCGCTGAGCTTGCGATTAGGCGCCGGCCTTACCCTCGACCTTCGTCGACTTAACCGACGGGGCCACCGCCCGTTCGACTTAGCGGGCTTCGCCCTCGCGCCCAATCACCACACCCTCACGGCCGGGCGACCTCCCAGGCCTCCTGGTCGCCTTAAGCGATGGGTGCGCTCCACACTGGGCATCCGTGATTACTTCCACGAAACCTCCTTCCCTTTTAATCCCGCGGTCTTCGCCTTATCCGCCCCCGTAACCCTTGATGGATATTTCCAGAGCGAACTTTATTTCACTGAGCAGGCTGAGGTAATTCGGGGTGATTTCCAGCCTGCAGCCACCCACGTCAGAGCCATCGAGCAACTTGCCCACCGACTGATTCCGGC
>CAIKRN010000255.1 GCA_903829855.1 uncultured Opitutia bacterium | reverse complement strand
GCGACCGTCACGGGAAGGTTAAACCGTCGCGGACCAGCGCTGCCTGGGTTTACGCGCAGCACGGCACCCTCTTGTTCGATTTTCGGGATGTGTGTATGCCCCGTGATGATGATATCGGGACACAACGCCCGCTCATCCAATGGAAGGTGCCCATGGTGAGTAAGGATACGTAGGCCGCCGATCACTTGCAGGCTACTTAAGGGCAGGCTTTCATCGTCATCGCAATTCCCGGCGACGCCATGGCAGGGAGCAATTTCCGAGAGTTGCGGCAAAATTAAGGCACCGCAAACGTCACCTGCGTGGAAGATGACATCGCACCCCTCCAAGGCGAGGATAGCCTCGGCACGAAGGCGGCCATGCGTATCCGAAATGACGCCGACTTCAATCGACGACTCCACGATCAGAGTGGACGGCGAAGTTTACCGACAGGGATTGGACGTAACGCTGTAAACTCAGCGCCGATGGTGTCTCTGAGTTTCTGCTTCAAGCCGGGAGGCAATGCCTCGACCGCATCCGTGAATTCCTTTTCGCCGGGGAAGGCCGTCTTACCGATTTCAGCTACAGGCTGGGTCGGCATGGATGCATCTGGGAAAGCAAAGGCTTCAGGACGGCTAGCATGGCTCGCTTCGGCTTCCGCGGCCTCAATATCTAAAGGAGGGAGAGATTCTTCCAGTAATCCTGAATCCTCAATCGGCACATCGACGACCCGCGAAGGAGTCGGCGCAAGGGCGGCAGGGACAGCGACAACGGCCGGCTCAGGCGACGCTGGCAAGGCTACGGCTGGCTTTATTTTTTTTTGGCCGGGCTCCCGAGGGAGACCAGCTGCGGCGGCGGCGATGTCTTTAATGAGGCTATCTATTGACCTCGATCTACTTTGCTCGATGGCCTTGAGCAACGTCACCTCAAAGTTGGCTCGAGGCGAAAGCCCCGAGCGAATCCCCTGCTCGCCTTCTTGGAGGCATTCCAGCAAGCGGACTAACTGCTCGGTGGCTAATTCGCCGCCAAGTAAGGCACTCGTACCATTAGTGCGGACGGCCGCCAGCGTCGCGGAACGGACTCGGGCCTGTAAGTCGCCCAAGATTCGTAAGAGATCTCGTCCCTCAGCGTGGAAGGTGTCGCACAGGCTGAGGACGGTCTTGCCGTCACCCGTCGAGATAGCCCGGCAAAGCTCTGTCACCTGCTGGGCAGAGGCTAAACCGTAAATGGAAAGCACGTCGGCTTCCGTGATCTTCTTTCCGGCAAAAGAAATGACCTGATCCAGGATCGACTGGGAGTCGCGCATGCCGCCGCCGGCCAGACGGGCGATAGCGGTGAGCGCGTGCGTATCGGCATCAACCCCGTCAGCCTTAACGATACGGGCGAGCTGGGCGGCGATAACTTCTTCGGAAATCGGGTGAAATTCGAGCCGCTGGCAGCGAGAAGTAATCGTCGGGAGAACCTTGTCGGCCTCCGTCGTCGCCAAAATGAACTTCACCCAGGGCGGCGGCTCTTCGAGCGTCTTCAGCAGCGCATTGAATGCCTCCTTGGTCAGCTGGTGGACTTCATCGATGATGAATACCTTAAAGGGACAGTTGGCGGGAGCGAATTGGCACTCCTCGCGGATCTTCTGGGCGTCTTCCAGCTTTCGGTTGGAAGCCCCGTCAATCTCGATGACGTCGAGGCAGTTACCCTGCTCGATGGCTAGGCAAACCGGGTCGTCGAGGGAGAAGTCAGGCTTAGGGCCGCCGGCGCAATTAAGCGCCTTGGCGAGAATACGGGCGGTGGTCGTCTTACCCGTGCCACGGGGACCGACGAAAAGATAGGCGTGGGCCATGCGCTTCGTCTCGAGCGCATTGCGAAGCGTTTTGACGATGTGCTCCTGCCCGACCAGTTCGTCGAAACGGCGGGGGCGCCAGCGGCGCGCGATGACCTGGAAGCCGGGTGCAGACACTGGCTTCTAGGTAAGGTCGGGCGAAAGGACTGTCAACGGGGCAAACCCGGTTTATTCCCACTCAATGGTCGCTGGCGGCTTCGAAGAGACGTCATACACCACGCGGTTGATCCCCTTCACCTCATTGATGATGCGGGTCGAAGCACGCTGGAGCACATCGTACGGCAGGCGCGCCCAATCAGCGGTCATCGCATCGGAAGACGTCACTGCACGGAGCGCGCAGACATTGTCATAGGTACGACCGTCGCCCATGACGCCGACGCTACGGACGGGGAGGAAAACGGCGAAGGCTTGCCAGACTTTGGCGTATTGACCGGAGGTGCGAAGCTCACTGATGAAAATATCGTCAGCCTTCCGGAGGACTTCTAGGCGCTCCTTGGTAATGTCACCGCAGACGCGAACCGCGAGACCAGGACCCGGGAAGGGGTGGCGCCAGACCATGTCATGGGGCAAGCCGAGGGCTTCCCCGAGGGCCCGCACCTCATCCTTGAAGAGCTCGCGCAGGGGCTCGAGCAGCTTGAGTTTCATATGCTTCGGCAGGCCGCCCACATTATGGTGGCTCTTGATCGTCGCAGCTGGGCCACCGTTGGGCGAAAGCGATTCGATGACATCAGGATACAGCGTACCTTGGGCGAGGAACTCGACCTTACCCTTCTTCTTGCCCTGGATCTCCTTGATGGAGCGTTCGAAAACCTTGATGAACTCGTGGCCGATAATCTTGCGCTTACGCTCGGGGTCGGTGACGCCCTTGAGTTTTCGGAGGAACACCTCGGAGGCGTCCACGACCCGGAGGTCGACCTTGAACTTGCCGCGGAACATCTTCTCGACCTGGGCACGTTCGTTGAGACGCAGCAAGCCGTTATCGACAAAGACGCAGGTCAGCTGCTTGCCGATGGCGCGCTGAATGAGGGCCGCCGCGACGGATGAATCCACGCCGCCGGAAAGACCTAGAATCACCTGAGAGTTGCCAACTTTCTCGCGAATTTCGCGAACCGCCGTGTCGACGTAATCATCCATCTTCCAGGTCGCCTTACAGTGGCAGATGCGGAAAAGGAAGTTACGGAGAATATCAATGCCGCGTTCGGAGTGGGCGACTTCTGGGTGGAACTGGATTCCGTAAAAGCGGCGCTTGGGATCCTCGATCACGGCGCATTCGGAATTCTCCGTGGCCGCGACAGCCTTGAAGCCGCGAGGTAGGCGGGTAATTTTGTCGCCGTGTGAATTCCAGACCCGCAGGGGTGACTTGAGCCCCTGCAGAAGTTGGGAGCCCTTGCGGAAGGAGAGCACGCCATGACCGTATTCGCGGTGGGAGCTGCTGGCGACATTGCCGCCCAACATCTGACCCATCAGCTGAACGCCGTAACAAATACCGAGCACGGGTAAACCCATCTCGAAAATACCCGAGTGAGGGTGAGGCGAGCCCTTGGCTTTAACGCTATCGGGGCCACCTGAAAGGATGACGCCGACGACGCCGTCCGCACGGAGAGTCTCCGGGGTGACGCTGAAAGGGTAGATGCGAGAGTGTACGTTGCACTCGCGCACGCGGCGGGCGATGACCTTGGTCAACTGCGAGCCGAAATCGAGAATTGCGATGGACTGGGGAGCCATGGGTGGGAAGTTAGGGGGATTCAGAACTTGAGGCGAACATTGTTCCATCCGCAGCGCGGGCAGGCGGCCTCCTCGCGACGACGGGGACGCACATAGAGCACGTTGCAACGGATGCAGGAAAAGGCGGAGTTGATGCGGCGGTGATCAGAAAGGATCACATCACGCCGATCATACCAAGCCTGCAGCCCCAGTAGCACGAGCGCGGCCAAACCGGCCAGGAAGGCCAGAAAGACACCGAGATCGACGGACTGTAACATGAAGGCTGGGGGAGGTTCTAAAAAGGCGAGACGCGCCGCCGGGGGGCGGACGCGTCTCGGGTTCAAGCCTACGAAAGAGGCTTAGGCCTGAGCGCTAGCCGCGGCGGCTTCTTTCTTCTGCTTCGGCTTGCGAGCGACCTTGGCCTTCGGCGTCATGGCAGGGGACTTGTCGTCCTTGGCCACGAGTTCGATGAGTGCGGTCTCAGCAGCATCACCCTTACGGGCGCCGAGCTTATAGATACGGGTGTAGCCACCGGTGCGGGAGAGGAACTGCTGAACGCGCTCTTTGAAGAGCAGGTGACAGGCATCTTCGTTGCGCATCTTGGCCAAGGCCAAGCGGTAGTAGTGAAGCTTGACCGACTTATCGGCAGACTGTTCGGCCTTCTTAGCGAAGGTGATCAGGTGCTCAGCGTAAGGACGGAGCGCCTTGGCCTTCGACAAAGTCGTCGTGATGCGCGCATTGGTGAACAACGCGGCGGCGAGATTGGCGATGAGCGAACGGCGGTGAGCCGTCTTAACGCCGAGAACGTGATTGTGGGTGCGGTGACGCATGAGGGTAGTTGGGAGTCCGGATTATGCGTTGACGCCCTTATCGAGCAGACCTTCGTTGATTTTCTGTCCGAGGGACAGGCCGAGCTGTTCGAGCTTGGCCTTGATCTCATTGAGGGACTTTTTGCCGAAGTTGCGGTACTTGAGCATCTCCTGCTCGGTCTTCATCGCCAGTTCACCAACGGTGTTGATGTTGGCGTTGTTGAGGCAGTTCGCAGCGCGGACGGAGAGTTCGATTTCGTTGACGGACATGTTGAGGAGCTTGCGGAGGCGGTTGCTCTCTTCGCTAACTTCCTTCTGGCCGGTTTCAAATTCGACAGAGTCGGCGGCGACCGTGTCAAAGACTTCGAGGTGGTGACGCAGGATGGCCGAAGCTTCCTTCAACGCTTCATCAGGGGTGATGCGACCATCGGTCGAAATTTCGAGCACGAGCTTATCATAGTCGGTCTTGTCGCCCGAGCGGGTGCTCTCAACGGAGTACTTCGCAAGGGTGACTGGAGAGAAGAGGGAATCGACGGGGATGGAACCGATGGCCTGGTCGGCCTTCTTGTTTTCCTCGGCGGAAGCCCAGCTACGACCCACGGTAACTTCAAGGTCAGCGTAGAAACGACGCTTGCGATCGAGCGTGCAGATCACCTGGTCGGGATTGACGAGGGTGACCGTGGCGCCCTTGGTTTCGAACTTGATGTCCGAAGCCTTCACGGCGCCGGTCTTGTTGACGTCGATGGTACCCTTGAAAGCTTCGCGCTTATTGGACTCGGTGCGAATACGGACCTTCTTGAGGTTCAGGACGATTTCGGTGACGTCTTCGACGACGCCTTCAATCGGTTGGAATTCGTGCTGCACGCCTTCGATGGTGACGGCCGAGATGGCGGCGCCTTCGATGGAGCTTAGCAGGATACGGCGGAGGGAGTTGCCGATGGTGTGTCCGAAACCCGTTTCGAACGGATCGGCGAAATACTTGGCGTAGGTGGGGGTCGCCGAAGATTCCTCTTTCTTGAGGTTCTTGGGGCGTTGGAATTGTCCGAGTCGCTTGGTCATGGCTGTAGGTCCTAGTGTGGTTTGGTTGGTTTGATCAGCGGCTGTAGAATTCGACGATGATTTGGACGTTAACGTCTGAAGGCAGTTCTTCCTTGGCTGGCTCACGGACGATTTGTCCATTGAGCTGCTCCGAAGAGACCACGAGCCAAGCCGGAGCCGAGCGACCTTGGCCTTCTTCAACCGCGCGGGTGGCGAGCTGCTTGGAGGAGGTGCGGTCACGGACTTCAATCTTTTCTCCAGGTGAAGTGGCGTAGCTGGCGATGTCGACCTTGTGTCCGTTGATGCGGATATGGCCGTGAGCGACAAGCTGGCGGGCAGCCGAACGGGAATTAGCGAAACCGAGGCGGAAGACGACGTTGTCGAGGCGGGTCTCGAGAATGCGGAGGAAGTTATCACCAGCGACGCCGCCCATGCGCTTGGCGCGAGCGAAGGCCAAGCGGAACTGCTTCTCGGTCAAGCCGTACATCATGCGAAGCTTCTGCTTCTCATTGAGGCCGACGCCGTATTCGGAGACCTTGCGGCGGGTCGTCTTGCCGTGGATACCCGGAGGGTACGGGCGACGCTCCTCACCCTTGGAGGTGGGGAAAATATTCTGACCGAAGCGACGATTGAGCTTCGTGGTGGGACCGGTGTAACGAGACATTTTGGTTTTTTATTTGTGAGAAGTGGCGGATGGATAGGACCCGCCCGGTTTGCCATAGCCGGACGGTAATACGAAAGATAGAACGATCAGACGCGGCGACGCTTGGGCGGGCGGCAGCCGTTGTGCGGGATCGGAGTGGTATCGAGAATCGAGGTGACGTTCAGGCCGAGCACCTGGAGGGCACGAATGGCACTGTCGCGACCCATGCCTGGTCCCTTGACGCGGACGGAAACATCCTTGAGGCCGTGAGCCATGGCGAGCTTGGCGGCTTCCGAGCAGACTACCTGCGCCGCGTAAGCCGTGGACTTACGAGAGCCGCGGAACTGGTGGCGACCAGCGCTTCCCCAGGAGATGACATTGCCGCTAGGATCGGTGATCGTGACCTTGGTGTTATTAAAGGTGGCGAGGATGTGGCAGATCCCGGTCGTGATGTTCTTCGAGCCCTTGGCGCGACGAACCTTCACTTCACCGAGTTCTTCGCCGAGGAGTTCCTTGGCGGTAATTTCCTTGCGCTCAGGGGCGGCGCTTTCAACCGGAGCAGCCGCAGGAGCGGTGGCCTCGGGGGCAGCGGCACCAGCTTCAGCAGCAGGGGCCTTCGGCTTCTTGGCCTTAGGGGTCTTGGGGGCTTCTTCGCTCATCGTAAAATATTATTGGGAGATTGGGTTGGCTTACTTCGACGGTGCCGCGGCAACGCCGACGGTCTTACGCTTGCCCTTGCGAGTACGAGCGTTGGTGCGCGTACGCTGACCGCGTACCGGGAGGCCGCGGAAGTGTCGGAGGCCGCGGTAGCACTTAATCGCTTGGAGGCGCTTCAAGTTCTGAGCGATGTCACGACGCAGGTCGCCTTCGCACTTGTACCCCATGCGTACGATGTACTCGACGATCTTGTTAAGCTGCTCCTCGGACAGGTTCGAAGCGCGCATGGCGGGATCGAAGCCGAGAGCATCGCAAATCTCTGTGGCACGGCAGGGGCCGATACCATAGATATAGCGGAGAGAGATCTCTACTTTCTTGTTGTTGGGAATGTCTACGCCGAGGATTCGTGGCATGGTGTCCGTGCTGTTTGGAAGGTGGGAAAGAGGTCGGAACTTGGAGGTTCTGGTGGGATTTGAAAGCAAAAAATGCGGTTTAAACGAGGGTGAGGATTTCAGCCCCTGTTTCGGTGACCAAAACGGTGTGTTCGAAGTGGGCAGAGACCTTGCCGTCGCCGGTCCGAGCCGTCCAGCCGTCGGGAGCCATAATAATCTTATGGGTGCCTAAATTAACCATAGGCTCGATGGCTAAAGCCATGCCAGGCAATAATTTAGGCCCAGTTCCAGCCTTTCCGTAGTTAGGAATTTGGGGCTCTTCGTGCATCTTGCGACCCACGCCATGTCCTACGAAGTCCCGGACGATACCATAGCCGCCCGAGGTGAGGGCTTCTTGGATAGCCGCAGAGATGTCCCCTACCCTGTTGCCTGGCTTAACGGCCGCGATGCCCGCCATGAGTGATTTCTCCGTGTCGATGCAAAGCTGGCGAGCCTGCGGGGCCACACTGCCCACCATGATGGTCCGGGCATTGTCGCCGATGAAACCGTCGCGGCGGACGACAACATCCAAGGAGACCAAGTCGCCGTCCCGGATAATCCGGTCGCTGGCGCCGATGCCATGGACAATTTCGTCATTCAAAGAAATGCAGACGTACCCGGGGTAACTTAGTCGTCCCACGACATAACCGTGGCAGGCGCTTTCACAGCCATGACGTACCATCAAGCCACGGGCAGCCGAGTCTAGCCCCGCCGTGGAAATTCCCGGCACAACTAGGGTGGCCAAGTCGTGCAAGACGCGAGCAGCAGCGACACAGGCCGCACGCATGCGACTTACGTCCTCAGCCGACTTCAGATCAATCATGCCAACTGAGCTCAGTGAGCAAACTTACCCCAGTGATTCAGGCCCCAGGCAATGACACCGAGCGTAAACAGAATCAAGCAGGTCTTCTCGAGGGAGCCGAGCGCTGAAGACTCTGCTTCAGTCCGCAGGCCCGCGGCCGGCACCGGGATACTGCCAATACGACCCTTCTTTAAGAAACCTTCGTAATTGCGTTGGAGCAGGAAAGTTTCGACTTGGCGCATCGTGTCGAGCATCACGCCCACGGTAATCAGGCCTCCCGTGCCACCCAAGAAGGTAGCCAAACGCATCGGGAAACCCATCTGAGTGATGAAGAGATCGGGCATCAGCGCGATCATCAAGAGGAAGAGCGAACCCGCCAGCGTCAGGCGAGTCATGACGAAGTCTAAGAACTGTGCAGTCGGCTCGCCTGGGCGAACGCCGAGGATGTAACCGTTATTCTTTTTGAGGTCGTCTGCGATCTGTACCGGGCGGAACATGATCGAAATCCAGAAGTAACTGAAACCAAAGATGAGCGCCGAATAAATGGTGTAGTAGTAGGCGTTATTACGCTGGAATACTTCGGCCATGTTGTGGAGGAAGGCCAGCTGGGTGGATACCGTGCTTAACGGATTGAGCAACATGGGCGGGAAGCTCATGATGGCTCCAGCAAAAATGACGGGCATCACGCCCGCGTAATTGACCTTAAGCGGGAGGTAGTTGGTCTGGGCCCCGTACATCTTACGCCCGACCATGCGCTGGGCATACTGAATCGGGATTTTGCGGACGGCCTGGTTGATGGCGACCATCGCAGCCGTCACCGCAACAAATAAAAGAATCATGCCCGCCGCTTTTTCCCAGCCGTGCGAGTTAGCAGCACCGGCACCAATCTTACCACCGAACGTCATGTCGACAAACGAAGTGAGAGCACCGGGAATGTCGGCGAGAATGCCGACGGTAATTAGAACTGAAGTGCCGTTACCGATACCGCGCTGCGTGATTTGCTCGCCCAGCCAGAGCATGACAATGGCGCCAGAAGTAAGAAGGCAAACGCCCAGGGAAACGAAGAGCCACTTTTGCTCCATCACGACGATAGTCCCGGTGAAGTTACCTAGGCCGAGAGCCTGACCGACTTGCTGCGGATTACAAAAGGCGCCAAGCAGTAAGGCGGACTGCACAATCGCAATCAAGATGGTGAGGTAGCGAGAATACTGGGCCACCTTCTGACGACCGACTTCGCCCTCCTGCTGGAGGCGGGCGATCGACGGGACCACCGCAGACATCAGCTGCATGATAATCGATGCGCTGATATAAGGCATGATGCCCAAAGAGAAGACGGCACCCTTTAGAAGTGCGCCACCCGTGAACATATTATACATCGCTACCACGCCGCCCGACGACTTGTCGGCCATGGAATGGTAGTATTCCATGATGTCCTTCGGGTCGATACCGGGCAGCGGGATGTTTGCGCCGATGCGGGCAACAAACACCAACGCCACAGTCGCAAGCAACCGAGCCCGGAGCTCAGGAATCCTCCAGCAGTTGGCGAAGGCCGTGAACATCGAGGACAAAGGCGAGCCGAGGCTCACTCAGCGGCGGTAGCCGACTTCTTGGATTCGATCAGGATCGCCTTGCCGCCGGCTTTTTCGATTTTGGCTTTCGCTGAGTCGGAAAAACGATGGGCTTTGACGGTCACGGCGCGGGTAATTTCACCGGTGCCGAGAATCTTAAGGAGAAGCGCAGCCGAACGAAGGACGCCAGCGGCCTTGAGTTCTTCGAGGCCGAAGGTCTTGCCTTCCAATTCCTGGAGGTCACGGACGTTCAGCACTTCGTAGTCAATGCGATTGATGTTATTGAATCCGCGCTTGGGCAAGCGACGGTAAAGGGGCATCTGACCGCCTTCAAAGCCAGGACGATGGCCGCCGCCGGAGCGGGCCTTCATACCTTTGTGGCCTCGACCAGAGGTCTTACCATGACCGGAACCGCGGCCGCGGCCGAGAACCTTATGGCGGTGAGTGGAGCCCTTGATGGCGGGCAGTGAATGGAGCTTCATGTCTTTGTATTCCGCTTAGGCGCGGAGAGCCTTGATTTGTTCGAGGGTACGGAGCTTAGAGAGTCCGTCCAAAGTCGCTTTCACGACAGCCTGAGGATTATTGGACCCCATGGACTTTGAGAGGACGTCTTTGTAACCTGCCACTTCGAGGACGGCACGAACACCGCCGCCGGCGATGAGACCAGTACCAGGGGCAGCCGGACGGAGCATGACGACGCCACCATCGGCGTGACCGATGACTTCGTGCGGAATCGTGTTACCACGGAGATTGACGCGGACGAGGGCACGGTGGGCGCGGTCAGTTCCCTTGCGGATCGCATCAGGAACTTCCTTGGCCTTACCGTAGCCGACACCGACGCGACCCTTGCCATCACCTGCCACGACGAGCGCAGCGAAGTTAAAGCGGCGGCCGCCTTTGACGACCTTAGAGCAACGATTGATGTGAACGACCTTGTCGTTGTATTCCGAAGCGGGGGCATCGTTGCGGTTATCACGACGAGGACCACGTCCAGGACCACCAGGGCCAGAACGGCGGCCACCGGGACCACCAGGACCACCAGGGCCACCAGGACCACGACGATCACCGCCAGGGCCGGAGCGACCAGGGGCAGAAGGGGCAGCAGGAGCCGCCGAAGGGGCAGCGGAAGCCGCAGCGGGTTTATTATCTTCGCTCATGTAATTAGAAGCTCAGGCCGGCCTTGCGGGCGGCGTCGGCGAAAGACTTGACGGTGCCGTGGTAGCGGCGACCGGCGCGATCGAAGACCACGGTCGTGAGACCTGCGGCCTTGGCTTTCGCACCGAAGGCTTCGCCGAAGGTACCGGCTCCACCCACCGTCGGGCGAAGCTTCTGGCCACGGAGATCCTTGGAGGTGGTGGCAAGCGAAACAAGGGTGACACCCTTGTCGTCGTCGATGGCCTGTGCGTAAAGGTGCATGTGGGTCATCTTGAGCGCCAAGCGCGGACGAGCGGCGGTGCCGCGAACCGTCTTGCGGATGCGCCAGCGGCGCTTTTGCGCCAGGAGATTCTTCTTCTGCAGTTTCATGGAATGTTTTCGTTTCGGGCGGATTAGGCCGTCTTCTTGCCCTCCTTGCGGCGGACGTATTCACCTTCGACGCGGACGCCCTTGCCTTTGTAAGGCTCAACAGGCTTGTACAGCTTGATCGAGGAGGCGACCTGGCCGACCATGTGGCGATCGGCGCCAGAGATGAGCAACTTGGTGCCATCCGTCACGACGACGGTCACGCCGGCGGGGACGGTGTAGCGAATCGGGTGGGAGTAGCCCAGCGCGAGGTCGAGGACGTTACCCTTGAGGGCAGCCTTGAAACCGACGCCTTCGATGAGAAGGGTCTTGGAGTAGCCAGTGGCCACGCCTTCAACCATATTGCGGATGATCGCGCGGATGGTGCCGTGAAGAGCGCCAGCGGTGCCAGCTTTCACGATTTTGCCATCCTTATCCTTAACCTCGGTGAGGTCAGTAACGTTGACGATTTTAGCGTCGACGACGACGCCGACTTCCTTGGGGAAGGGCTTCGAGAGTTCACCCTTGGGCCCCTTGACGACGACGACGTTGTCCTTAACGGCAACGGTGACTTTGTCGGGGATATTGACGGGCTGCTTACCAATTCGGCTCATAACGGTGCTTGTAGGGTTGAGGTCGGGGTTACCAGACCTTGGCCAGGAGTTCACCGCCGACTTTTTGGCGGCGGGCTTCGGCGTCAGTCATGACGCCGCGGGATGTGGTGAGGATGGAGACACCCATGCCGCCGATGACTTTCGGGACGGATGAGTAACCAGCGTAGACGCGACGACCAGGGGTCGAGATGCGTTCGATACTGGTGATGGCAGGGACGCCCGCCACGTACTTGAGAGTGATCTCGAGCACAGGAAGGCCGTCGCGCTCAGCCTTGCGGGCGGAGGCGATGTAACCGGCATCGGTTAGAATCTTGGCGACGCCTTCGCGGAGGCGGGACCACTGGGTGGTGATCGCGGCCTTATTGGCCTGCGAAGCGTTACGAATGGAGGTCAGGAAATCCCCGACGGTATCAGTTGAAGCGGACATGGTTTTGTTTCTTGGGGATTACCAGGAGGCCTTGGTGACGCCGGGAATCTGGCCGTTGAGCGCGAGCTCACGGAAGGTGATACGGGAAAGGCCGAACTTGCGGATGAACGCACGAGGACGACCAGAGATGGAACAGCGGTTCTTCTGACGAACCTTCGAGGAGCTGCGCGGGAGCTCACCAAGCTCACGCTGAGCAGCGTAGAAAGCTTCTTCGCTGACCTTGGGGTCAGTAAGGACTTTCTTGAGCTCGGCACGCTTGGCGGCGTACTTCTTGACGAGACGGTCGCGCTTGAGGGCGCGCTGAATGACGGACTTCTTGGCCATGCTAGTAAGTGGGCTGGGGGTTAGGCCTTGGCGGCGGCGGTGGCGGTGGCGGCGGCCGCATCAGCGGCGCTGGATCGACGGAAAGGCATACCGAGCAGGCGGAGCAGCTCGCGACCTTCGTCGTCGGTGTTGGCAGAAGTCACGATAATGACGTCCATGCCGACGTTGGCGCGCTGGGAACCATCGGCCTGAGTCTCAGGGAAGATGGTGTGGTCAGCGATACCGAGCGAATAGTTACCACGACCGTCGAGACGGTTCGAGGTACCGCGGAAGTCGCGGATCATCGGGAGGGCCACCGCGGTGAGGCGAAGGTAGAACTCCCACATGCGAGCGCCACGGAGGGTAACGACGCAACCGAGCGGCATTCCTTCGCGAACCTTAAAGGCAGCGACAGACTTGGAAGCCTTGGTGATGATCGGCTTCTGGCCGGAGAGCTTGGTGATATCCTTGACGACTTCGGCCATGTGGCCCTTGTCGGCTTCGGCCTTGAACGCGGAGTTCAGGACGATCTTCTTCAGGTTCGGGACCTGATGGATGTTAGTGTAACCGCGGCTCTTGATGAGCTCGGGGACGACCTTCTCGAGGTAGACCTTCTTAAGGTAAGGGACAGATGCCATGGCGTATTAAATCTCGGGTGGTTTCGTAAGGTTTACTTGGAGGCCTTCGCAGGCTTCTTGGCGCGACGGGCGTCCCAGAGGGAGCCGAGCATCACGTTAGAACGGTGGATTGGGGCTTCACGCTCAGTGATGCCGCCCTGGCCATCCTGCGTACGCTTCAAGTGGCGCTTAACAAGGTTAAGCCCCTCGATGGTGAGGCGCTCGTCAGCACGGTTGTAGCTGACGACTTTGCCGCGCTTACCTTTTTCGGCGCCGGAGATGACGACGACTTCGTCGCCCTTTTTGATGTCGGTCTTGGACATGGTTTTCAGAGTACCTCGGGAGCGAGGGAGATGATCTTCATGAAGTTCTTGCTGCGGAGTTCGCGAGCAACGGGCCCGAAGATGCGGGTGCCCTTAGGATTGCCGTTTTCGTCAAGAATGACAACGGCGTTGGTGTCGAAGCGGAGGTAGCTACCATCCGCACGGCGGATCGGAGCGACGGTGCGAACGATGACAGCACGGCAAACCGAGCCCTTTTTCACCTGGGCGTCAGGAGTGGAATCCTTGACGGAGCAGATGATGATATCGCCCACGCCGGCTGTGTCGGTCAACTGACCGAGACGACGGATCATGCGGACCCTGCGGGCCCCGGTGTTATCGGCTACTTCGAGCCGGGAGAGCATCTGAATCATGTTATAAAGGGCTTAGTGTTTTAAGGTGAGGTCCGAGCTTCAGTCTTCGATGGACTGAGCAGCGATCTTCGCAGCTTCGACGACACGGATTACGCGCCAGCGCTTGAGCTTGGACAGGGGGCGGGTCTCCATGATTTCGACCTTATCGCCGGGCTTGCACTCGTTCTTTTCGTCGTGGGCGTGCAGGACGGTGCGGCGCTTGACTTCCTTCCCGTAGACGGGGTGAGGAACGGTGTACTGGAAGTTGACCTTGACGGTCTTGTCTCCGGAACGGGAGGCGACTAGACCTAGGAGGGTCTTACGGTTGGAGCGGGACTCGGACATCGGGAAAGCGGGTTAGGGTTGGGTTTACTTCTTCTTGGCAGCGACAGACTTGCCAGAAAGCACGGTCATGCAGCGGGCCACGTCACGGCGCAGAGCGCGGAAGCGGGCCGGGTTTTCCACAGCGCCGGTGGCCTTCTTGAGGCGGAGGCTGAGAAGCTCTTCGCGGGCTTCGCGAATGCGCTTCTGCAGTTCGGCGGGCGCCAATGGGCGGATGGCCGTGGCGGCGGTGGGCTTGTCTTTCTGGTACTTGGACATCGGTGAAAAGGGTCAGTGGTGGTTAAGCGGATCGAAAGGCTTAGTACTTTTCGAGTTCTTCGCGGGCGACAAAGCGGCAGCGGACCTGCAACTTGGTGTCGGCGAGGCGCATGGCCTCGCGAGCGACGGAGATAGGAACGCCACCCACTTCGAAGAGCATGGTGCCTGGCTTGATGCAGGCCACATAGAGCTCGACGCTGCCCTTACCAGAGCCCATGCGGACTTCGGCTGGCTTCTTGGTCACAGGCGTGTGAGGGAAGATACGCATCCACATCTTGCCCTTACGCTTCAGCGAGCGGGAGATGGCGATACGGGCGGCTTCAATCTGATTAGCCGGGAGACGGCCACGATCGAGGGACTGGATGCCGAAGTCGCCGAACGCGAGGGTGTTGCAAGCCGTGGCGTTGCCGCGGATCTTGCCCTTGCGATGCTTGCGCCACTTGGTGCGGGCGGGTTGGAGATTGGCCATGTTGGTCTAGTTAAGTCGGAGGGTGGACGGAACGGCTTAGAACTCGGAGTCCTTGGTGCAAATCCAGCACTTGATGCCGACCTTGCCGGCCAGGGTGCGGGCTTCGGTGAAACCGTAATCGATATTTTCGCGGAGGGTATGGAGCGGGACGCGACCGACGCGAGCGGACTCGACGCGGGCGATTTCAGCGCCACCGAGACGACCGCCGAGGCGGATACGGATGCCATCGGCACCGTTGGTCATGGTGGTCTGGACGGCCTTCTTCATGGCGCGACGGAAAGAGATGCGGCGTTCGAGCTGCAGGGCGATGTTCTCAGCGACGAGCTGGGCGACCAAGTCAGGGCGCTTCACTTCGTTGACCTCGAGAATGATGTCATCGATACGAGCCTTACCAGCAACCTTCTGGATCTCGGCGCGGAGATTCTTGAGCTCATCGCCTTTACGGCCGATGACGACGCCTGGGCGGGCCGTCCAGATGCGGACGCGAACCTTGGGGCCAGCGCGTTCGATAAAGATACGAGGCACAGCGGCCTGTCGGAGCTTCTCCTTGAGGAACGTGCGGATGCGGTAGTCCTCCAAGATGTTAGCGGGGAAATCGCGCTTGGTGGCGTACCAGCGGGATTCCCAGTTACGACGGACGGCTAGACGGAAGCCGATAGGATTTACTTTCTGGCCCATTGTGCGAAATTACTTGGTGGCGGAGCCCAAAGCCACGCGGATGTGGCTCATGGACTTGTGGATAGGGTGAGCGGAGCCGCGAGCTGCGGGCATAGAACGCTTGATGACTGGACCTTGATTGACCGTGGCGGAGACGATCACGAGATCGCTGCTGGACAAGTTGTGGTTGTTCTCGGCGTTGGCCATGGCGCTCGCGAGCGTCTTGGCCAGGAGGCGGGCGGACTTGCGGGGGATGAAGCGCAGGAGCTGGATGGCTTCTTCGGCCGGGAGGCCTTGGATTTGGCGCGCGACTTCTCGCACCTTCTGGGGCGACATGCGGGCGAAACGGGTGGTGGCGTGTACTTCCATGACGTTAGTTAAATTAGGGTTCAGATGCGGGGGTTAGCGCGGGGGGTGACAAGGTCGCCAGAGGTGATCTGGGCGGAGGAGTCGAGGGAAAGAATGAGTGCCACCGAGCGATGAAGCCCAGCTTCGGCGATGACGACGGCGCCGAAGGCGCGACCATCACGGCTAACATTGCAGACCGTGCCGGGGCGAAAGCCGCGGTCGTGTCCGCCATCCAAGACAACCAAATCCGTCGAGCGGGCAGAAATGACCGCAACGACCGGACCCTTGCCGTCCGCCTCCGCCGTTCCCAAGGTGCGGGCTTCCGCGCCGACCGCGGTGGCGGCGACGAGAAGGGCAAACATGGAGAAGGCGGTGCGCACGGTATGGGTTTACTGAGCTTCCTTGCGGGAGGGTTGGGTGTGCTGGCGGAAGGTACGCGTAGGAGCGAACTCTCCGAGCTTATGGCCAACCATGTTTTCCGTCACATAGACGGGGACGAAGGCTTTGCCATTGTGAACCTCAAGATTGAGGCCGATGAAATCAGGAGTAACCGTCGAGCGACGAGACCAGGTCTTGATCGGCTTACGGCTGTTGGCCTTCTGGGCGACGGTGACCTTGTCGACGAGATGAGCGTCGACATAGAAACCCTTTTTGCGAGAGCGTGCCATTTTAGGAGAGTGCTAGGAGGGGTTAGACCTGCTTCACCTTCCGGCCGTTGCGGCGGAGGATGATTTGGTTGTTGGAGGCCTTCGCCTTGGTGCGCGTCGGGAAACCCTTCGCAAGCTGTCCCCAGGGGGACTTGAGGTGCTGGCGACCGCCACCACCCTTTTTCTTACCACCGCCACCACCGTTCGGGTGATCGACAGGATTCATGGACATACCACGCTGACGAGGGCGGATGCCCTTCCAGCGGCTACGACCGGCCTTACCGAGGCTGGCGTTGTGGTGATCGACGTTGCCGACGATACCGACCGTGGCGCGGCAATCGGCGTTAAGGTAGCGCTGTTCACCGGAAGGCATGCGCAGAATTGCGCGGCCGTCTTCGATACCGAGGAGCTGGGCGAAGCCGCCAGCAGAACGGGCGAGCTGGCCACCCTTACCTGGGCCGATTTCGATGCAGTGAATGAAAGTGGCCGGAGGGATCAGGCGCAACGGGAGGGAGAGGCCCGGGGTGAGCTGCTCCTGAGCGGTGTTGGTGCTGACAACCTTGTCGCCAACCTTAAGGCCATCCGGAGCGAGGATGTAATTCAGGGTCTTGTCGGCGTACTCGATCAAGGCTAGATGCGACGTGCGGTTCGGATCGTATTCGATGCGAATGACGGTGGCAGGCTGGTCGAGGCGGTCACGACGGAAGTCGATGGTGCGGTAAAGCTTCTTATGGCCTCCGCCACGACGACGGGAGGTGATGCGGCCGTAGCAATTACGGCCCATAGCACGGTGATTACTTTCCGTGAGGGCAGGCACGGGGCGACCGGCGTGCAGCCCCTCGGTCTTCACGCGCACTAGGAAGCGCGTGCCGGGAGTGATAGGACGATGGGTTACGATGGGCATGACTTTGCGGCTCCGAAAGATTAGGCGAGGGAGATGACGTCGCCCTTCTTCAGGGTGACGATGGCACGACGAGAGTTGGTCTCGGTGAAAATCGAGCCACCAGAAAGGCGGCTGCGACGCAACTTACCCTTGCGGATGAGGATATTGATCTTCTCGACGGTCACCTTGAAGGAAGCCTCGATGGCCTTCTTGATTTGGGCGCGGTCGGGTCCAGGGAGGACCTCAAAGACGTACTTGTTGGCTTCGGCGAGGCCGGAGGCCTTTTCCGTTAGGATTGGGCGGCTGATGATTTCAGAAGCGGGCTTCATGGGATGGCGGTCTTAGTTTTTGGCGCGCTCGAGGACCTTCTTCAGGCCATCTTCCGAGATCAGGATGCGCGGGGTGCGCACGAGATCCAGAGCGTTGAGATTGGAGGAATTGGAGAAAATCGCGCGGCTGAGGTTGCGACTGGCGCGGAGCACCGGCTCGGACCAAGAGCTATCGACGACGAGCAGGCGCTTGCCGGCAGGGCTCACGTTGGTGAGGACCTTGGCGAAACACTTGGTCTTAGGCTGAGCGACTTCGAATTTTTCGATCACCGAGATACCACCGTCAGCGGCGAGCTCAAAGAGCGCTCGCTGGAGGGCGATTTTCTTGGCCTGAGCGGTGATGGTCTTGGACCAGTCGCGAGGACGGGGACCGAAGACGATACCACCCTTGTACAGCTGGGGGGCGCGCTTGTCGCCGTGGCGAGAACCGCCGGAACCCTTCTGCGGGAGCATCTTCTTACCAGAACCGGAGACTTCGCCGTAATCCTTGGTCTTGGAAGTACCCTGGCGCTTATTGGCCTGGTAGGAAACGATGACCTGCTTGAGCAGAGCAACGCCCTTGGTGCCTTCGAAAGAAGGAATGTCGAATTCCTTCTCGGTGAAGGCGGATCCGTCGGACTTGTAAACTTTGAGCTTCATAGCGCTGAGATGCTGAGTGGGTTACTTGGCGGCGATGGCCTTCTTGGCCGGACGAACGAGGACAACCTCGCCGTTGGCACCGGGGAAACTGCCCTTGATGAGCAGAAGGTTTTTTTCTGCGAGGACTTGGACGACGCGGAGGTTCTGGACAGTACGCTGCACCTGGCCCATGTGGCCCGGCATACGCTTACCCTTAAAGACGTGACCAGGAGTCTGGCGCATGCCGATGGAGCCGATTCGGCGGTGCATCATGTGACCGTGGGAGTCAGGCTGGCCATCCATGTTGTGGCGCTTCATGACGCCCTGGAAACCACGGCCCTTGACCGTGCCGATCACGTCGACCATCTGGCCGGCGGTGAACTTCTCGACGGTGATGACGTCGCCGACCTTAGCCTCAGTGGCACCGGCCTGGCGGATTTCGTGAAGATGGGTGTGGGGCGCGATGCCCGACTTGCGAAGGTGGCCGACTTCGCCGGCCGACATGCGGCTCTCCTTCTGGGGACCGAAACCGATCTGGACGGCATCATAGCCATCCTTATCGACGGTCTTTACCTGGGTGACGGGACAGGGGCCCGCTTGGACGACCGTGACAGGGACGAGGTTATTGTCCGCGTCATAGACCTGGGTCATTCCGATTTTTTTACCGAGTAGCTGGTGTTTCATTTTCTAAGAGGCAGGTGGCTGTTGAGGCCGTTTGGTCATTGCTGACCTGCATTAGGCTTGGGATTTCCTTGCGGAATCTTGGTCCTGATAGAGGGGCGTTGGCGGCCTGCGTTGGGTTAGAGGTTAATGTGGAAGGGTTGAGGAGTTAGACTACGATGTTGATGTCAACCCCAGAAGGTAGATTGAGCTTCTTTAGCTCGTCCACGGTCTGGGCATTAGGCTCCATAATCTCGATCAGGCGCTTGTGCGTGCGGATCTCGAACTGGTCCATCGACTTCTTGTCGACGTGGGGGGAGCGGTTGACGGTCAGGCGGGAAATGTCGGTCGGCAGCGGCACGGGGCCGGAGACGCGGGCGCCAGTACGCTTGGCGGTGTCGACGATCTCATTGGCGGACTGGTCGACCATGCGATAGTCGAAGCCTTTGAGCTTGATGCGGATTTTAGTGCGGGCCATCGGGAAACGGGTATGTTGGGGGTAATTAGGTACGGGCCGGGGCGCGCGAGGATGTCTCGACGACCTGCTTGAGAATCTGGGCGGGCACCTGCTCGTAGTTGGCGGGCTCCATGGAGTAGGAAGCGCGGCCCTTAGAGAGGGAACGGACGTCCGTGGAGTAGCCGAACATTTCAGCCAGCGGGACGCGGGCCTCGATGTTGCAAAGGCCCATCTTGGTTTCCATGCCCTGAATCTGGCCGCGGCGGCGGTTAAGGTCGCCCATGATGTCGCCCTGGTATTCTTCCGGGGTGACGACTTCGACCTTCATGATTGGCTCGAGGAGGATGGGCTTAGCATCCTTCATGGCTTCCTTGAAAGCGAAGATGCCGGCCATCTTGAACGCCATTTCGTTCGAGTCCACTTCGTGGAAGGAACCGAAGATGATGCGGGCCTTGAAGTTAATCACGGGGTAGCCAGCGACGGTGCCGTTATTAGCAGCTTCAAGAATCCCTTCGGTCGCAGGCTTGATGAATTCCTTAGGAATGACGCCACCGACGATCTCGTTGACGACTTCTTCGCCCTTCTCACCAGGAACGCGCGTGGCGACCGGGTTAGGCTCAAGTTTGATTTCAACGTGACCATACTGACCACGGCCACCCGACTGGCGGATGAACTTACCCACGCCTTCAGAGGCCAGGTTGATGGTTTCGCGATAGGAAATCTGAGGCTTACCGGACTTAGCCTCGACCTTGAACTCGCGCTTAAGGCGGTCGACGATGATTTCGAGGTGAAGCTCACCCATGCCGGAGATCAGGGTCTGACCGGTTTCTGGGTTGGAAGTCACCCGGAAGGTAGGATCTTCCTGGGCGAGGCGCTGCAGGCCAAGGGAGAGGCGCTCTTGGTCGCCCTTCGAGTTAGGCTCGATGGACATCGAGATAACGGGCTCGGCGAAAGTGGTCTTCTCGAGGATCAGGTCGTCTTCGGCGGTGAGGGTGTCGCCAGTGGCGATATCCTTCGGTCCGATAATCGCACAGATGTCGCCGGAGTAAGCGACGTCGATTTCTTCACGGTCCATCGCACGCAGGAGGACGATACGCGAGATGCGCTCATTCTTACGGGTGCGGGGATTGTAAAGGGCTTCACCCTTCTTGAGCTGGCCGCGATACACGCGGTAGAACACCAACTGGCCGACGTGTGGGTCGGACCAAAGTTTGAAGCAAAGGCCAGTGACCTTGGCTTTGTCGTCCGGACCAATGGTGATTTCCTTGTCTCCGTCGTCGGTAAACGCCTTCTGGGGGCGCATGTCGATCGGGGAAGGCAGGAAGTCGACGACGCAGTCGAGGAGCATCTGCACGCCCTTATTTTTGAAAGCGGAGCCAGGAATGACGCCGATAAAGTTGAGCGAGAGGGTGGCCTTACGGATACCCGTCCGCATTTCCTCAATGGTGACTTCCTCGCCGTCGAGGTACTTAGCGGCAAGAACGTCATCGAAGTCAGCAAGGGCTTCAATGAGCTTGGTGCGCCAGAGTTTGGCTTCGTCTTTCTGCTTCTCGGGAATGTCGATCGTATCGAACTTCATGCCCTTCGGGTCGGTCTCGTCGTAAAGGTAGGCGGTGTTCTTGATCAAATCGATCATGCCTTTAAAATCTTCGCCTTGGCCAATCGGGATAAAGAGGGGGTGGGCGTTGCCTTTGAGCTTCTCCCGGATGTCGTCGACGGCACCGAAGTAATCGGCACCCGTGCGGTCCATCTTGTTGACGAAAGCAACGCGCGGGACGCCGTACTTATTCATCTGGCGCCAGACGGTTTCCGACTGGGGCTGCACGCCAGCAACGGCGCAGAAAACGGCGACGGCACCGTCAAGCACGCGGAGCGAGCGCTCCACCTCGGCCGTGAAGTCCACGTGGCCCGGGGTATCAATGATATTGATACGGTGATCGATGTTCGCGAAATGACCTTCCTTGGTTTTCCAACCAGCGGAAATAGCGGCCGCGGTGATCGTGATGCCACGCTCGCGCTCCTGCTCCATCCAGTCGGTGGTGGCGGTACCATCATGCACTTCACCCATCTTATGCACCACGCCGGTGTAAAAGAGGATGCGCTCGGTGGTGGTCGTCTTGCCGGCGTCAATGTGCGCGGCGATACCGATGTTACGCGTGTGCTCCAGAGGGAACGCTCGCGTGGGAGAATTAAGGGGAGAGAGGGTGGACATGGTCGTAACCAGGTATCGGCCTAAAATAAATTCAGCGAAGGGTTACCACTTAAGGTGAGCAAAGGCACGGTTGGCCTGAGCCATCTTATGGGTTTCTTCGCGCTTCTTCACCACGTTACCGGTGTTGTTGTAAGCATCGACGAGTTCAGCGGCGAGGGCTTCCGACATCGTAGTTCCCTTGCGACCGGCGGCAGCAGCAGCGACCCAGCGCAGCGCGATGCTGTTCTGACGATCATGGCTGACTTCGACGGGAACCTGATAAGTAGCACCACCGACGCGACGGCTCTTCACTTCGAGCTTCGGGCGGCAGTTCTCAAGGGCGCCGAGGAGCAACTCAACGGGATTACCCTTCATCAGCTTTTCGCTGACCTTTTCGATCGCGCCGTAGACAATCGTCTGGGCGATAGATTTCTTGCCGGACTTCATCACGACATTGATGAGCTGGCTGACCAGGGGGCTGCTGTAGCGAGCGTCCGGGAGGTGGGCGCGTTTATCGGCTTTGCGACGGCGAGACATATTCGAAGGGAGTTAGTGGCGGAAACGGATTAGGCCTTCTTTTCCTTCGGACGCTTAACGCCGTACTTGGAACGAGAGCGACGACGCTTCTCGACGCCGGAGCAATCGAGAGGGCCGCGGACGATGTGATAACGGACGCCCGGCAAATCTTTTACGCGGCCACCACGGACGAGGACCACGGAGTGCTCCTGGAGCTTATGGCCTTCATCGGGGATGTAGGAGATGACCTCTTGGCCGTTCGTGAGGCGCACCTTGGCGACCTTGCGCTGAGCCGAGTTCGGCTTCTTCGGCGTTCGGATCATGACCTGCACGCAGACGCCGCGGCGGAAGGGCGAGTTGTTCAAGGCAGGCGACTTCGACTTGGCCTTGGGTTGGACACGCGGTTTACGGACGAGTTGGTTGATGGTAGGCATGGACCTCGGTAAATAGGGAAAAGAGGGTTTGGGCATAGGCGTCGGAGCCCCTCATGCAAGCGGAAAGTGCGTGGATTTTAAGGTTTCTTTACTCCTGTCTCCATAACCCCAGTAGAGTGGCTTTTTTGGAGAGACAATTCCCGAGCCCCACGCCATTAACTAAAACCCGTCCATGCTCCCCCCACGTCCGATCGCCAGCCTCCTTCTCGGGATGTCATGCCTCCAATGCCTCGCCCAAGCCCCCGTCGCCCCAGCCGGTAAAGCCGCCCAGGTGCCCACAAAAGCCATCGTTGAAGAGAAATCGAATGAGGGGAATGACGCGGAAACCATTCTTTTGGCAGGATTGCCTAATCTTAAGGAAAAACAGGCGATTTTGAGCTATGCGCGCCAAACCTACATCAAGGCCGACCTAATTAAGGACCCTGTCCTGCTACAAATGGTCCGCCTGGCCTTGGCTAAAATCGAAGATCAGCCCGAAAAAGCAGCCTTTCTGCGCCAAGAACACCTCAATAAGCTCGCCGACTATTTCACCAAACTCGCCATGGAGGCTCAGGATGCTGGTCGCCAGGCGGACGTCCTACGCTTTGCCCAGGTAGCGGTACGCTGCAACCCCGCCAACGCTAAGTCTAAGTTGTTCTATGCCAACTTTTTACATTCAATACAGGGGCGGACGGATGACGCGATTCAAACCCTGCGGCACGGGCTCGAATTCCTAGCCATTGATGACCCCTTAACCAAGGACTATCTCGACCGTTATTTCCAGCTCCTACAAGCCCGCGAACGCGACCAAGAGGTCATCGATCAAGGGCTGAAACTACTCCGGGAGAGCAAGCAGCTAAGCCCGCATGTCCGCGAATCCCTCTCCTTGGCCGTTGCCACTTCTCTCTACTGGACCGGGCGCTACCCCGATGCGGTGGCCATGGTTAATGGCAATGGCTTGGACGCACAACCCAGCGGGCTTCTCCTCAAGGCGCGGGCCCTGTTTGAAGGAGGTAAGACGCAGGAATCCATCAGCCTACTTGAATCCAAAACCTCCGCGTTCAAAGGTCAGGCTCGCGACGCCGTCCTCTCCCAGCTCGCCCGATTCCATCTTCTACTAGGTAAATCCCGGTTCGCTTTGAACGTCACCCAAGAGCGCATTTCCGCCGACGAGAAAGCGCCCTTCCCCCACATCCAGAAGCTGCAGCTACTCGACCGCCTCAATTTAAAGGATGATTTTGATAAAGAGCTTCGCCTCATCTTCGCAAATTATGCCGGTAATTCTTCGGCGATGATCGCACTGGCAAATTTCGCCGCAGAAAAAGGCTACGCTGACCTCACCGGCGCCGTGGCCACCTCTGCGATTAACAACAGCCTGGAGCGGGCTCCCTTCGCCGCCCTCCACCTCGAAGCCCTGCTCAATGGCACCGACCCGAATCAGGTCATCATCCAATACCAACAGGTCGTCGCCGCAGACCGGGCGTTCTTTAAATCCAACGAAGCCGTTGTGCAGGCACTCATTGGCATCGCCTACCACGCCCGCCAGAAAAAAGACGATGTCATCGCCAAGCGCGATCATGATATCGGTGATCGCTACATCACTGAATTCCTCAAGGCAAAGGATCTCGGCCCCGAGGCTTATCGTTCCGTCGGCCGTCACCTCCGCTTAATCCGGGCGAGCGATAGCGCCGTCCGCGTGCTTGAGGCCGGCGTCATCGCCTATCCGCGCCACTCCCAACTCCGTGCCGACTTCATCGCGGCGCGCATCCTCGCAGGGCAGACCGTTGAATACGGCTCCCGCAAGTCCGTGGCCGATGAACTCGAACTCCTTCTCGAGATGCGCCGTCCCTCTCCCGCCATCTGGCAGGACGCGATTGCCTGGCTCCACTCGGAGTCAAAAATCTCGCCCGAACGTCTGCGTAAATTGGAAGCTAGCATTGCGCCGCTCATTCGCACCAACCTCGACCCCGAGGCCCTGTCTGGTCGCTAATGCCCATGGGCCTAGCAACTAGACGGGCGGAGCTCATCGCCGAACTCGAGCCCTTCTCCGATCACCACGAGCGATTCCAATATGTCATCGACCGAGCGAAATCCGCGCCGACGTTGCCCGCGGAATTGAAACTCGACGTCTTCCTCATCGAGGGCTGCACCTCGAATCTCTGGCTAGTTCCCTCGCTTGAACAAGGCGTCTGCCGCTTTCGCTGTGATGCGGATTCGCTCATCACCAAAGGAATCGCCCACCTTGTCTGCGAATTCTACGACGGTGCGGCGCCCGCCGAGGTGGCCGCCACCGACGCCGACTTTCTCTCGACCGTGGGCGTGACTCAGCACTTGTCGCCCAATCGACGCAACGGGCTGACCAATCTGGTCGCCAAGATACGTTCGTTTGGCCGGGCGTCCATTCCTGCCTGATAAGACCTAGTGGGCGGCCTTAAAAACGGCTTCCCTGACGAATGAAATTTGCGAAGTGCCGCTACTCGCTTCTTATGGCTGCATGAGCCATAAGCCCGCCCTTGCGCCCGCCACGCCAAATCGTGGCCTGCTCACGCTCTGCATCATCACGCTTTGCTGGTCGGTACTCGTGCTCCAAGCAGGGGGCTTCACGACAAGCATCCATGCAGGCATGGCCTTCCTCGACTGGCCGCTCTCGAACGGCAGCGTTAATCCGCCTGGCTGGCTCACGGAGATTGATAAATTCGCCGAACATTCCCACCGCCTCGCCGCCGCCATCCTCGGCATCCTGATTATTATCATCGCCGTCATGCACAGCCGAGCCGAGACGCGCCGGCGCGTTAGGTTCGCGGCTTATGCCCTAGTCGGTCTCGTTGTGATGCAGGGCGTCCTCGGCGGACTCCGCGTACTGCTCGACAAACTAAACGTTGGCGGTGAGGGCAATCTGAAGGCGGTCTGTTTCGCCGTGGGCCACGCGGTCAATGCGCAGCTCACCCTTGCGCTGCTCGCCTTCATCGCCCTTTCCCATAGCATCTCTTGGCACACAGCGAAAAAAGATACCGCCCGAAAAGTGCGGCGGGTTGGAATCACTGCCGCCATCCTCGTCCTGTCGGTAATTCTCGCCGGTGCCATGATGCGCCAAGGCCATTGGACCATCTGGGTTTCCAGCCCAAGCGAAGGCGTCTTCCTGCCCTCGGCCGGCGAGGGCCATGTCTGGTGGATTAACGCCCTCCACCGCAGTGGAGCCCTCTTGGCTGGACTGTCGGTGATTATCTTTGCCGTGATGCTCGCTCGCCGGGGCTACTCGCTGGTTCGCTGGTCATCTTTAATTGTGCTACTTTCTCTGCAGGTGCTACTCGGCATCCTGAGCATTCAACTGCCGAACAACCCGCACGTCCGCACCGTGCACCTCGTCGTGGGTGCGGCCCTCTTCTCCAGCCTTTGCGCCACCGCCGCGCTGGTTCACCGCCGCGCGGTCGATCGGCGAACCTAAGCCTTTGGCGTCCGATTTGCCTTTAACCCGACTGCCAAAAGCCCCACGACAACTGCATGAGTGAACGCGCCGGATCTTTGCCTGCCGCCTACTGGGAGCTAACCAAGCCTCGGTTGTCGTTCCTATCGGTGCTCACGTCTCTAGCCGGCTACTTCTGCAGCGCCCCGGAACAAGGCGTCGATGCCCGCGTACTTGTCTCCCTCGCCATCGGGACGGCACTGGCAGCTGGCGGCTGTGGGGCGGTAAACATGTGGTGGGAGAGCGACGCCGACGCGAAGATGGAACGAACCCGCAACCGGCCGATACCCGCCGGTATCATCCGCCCAGGAGCGGCCCTGCTCTTCGGGATGCTGCTCCTCGCCCTCGGCGTCGGTCTGGTCTGGAATCGAGCTAACCCGCTCGCGGGAGCCCTAACTGCGGCCACCGCCATCTCCTATTTATTTTTTTACACGCCACTCAAAACCATGACCTCATGGTGCACGCTCGTCGGCTCTCTGCCCGGGGCGATCCCTCCCATCATCGGCACCGCATCCAAACTCGGGCAACATGGCGGCGGCGCTCACATCGATACGATGGGCTGGCTGCTCTTTGGACTCCTCTTCTTCTGGCAGGTCCCTCATTTCATGGCCCTCGCGGTCATGTGCCGTGAAGACTATGCCCGCGGAGGCTTCAAGGTGGCGACCGTCGACGACCCCTCCGGTCGCTCGGCAGCACGCTGGGCACTGCTATTCATCATCCCGATGCTTTTCGTCGCCGGCGCCATCGCCACAATTTTCTTCCCGGGCTGGACCAGTCCCTACGTCTGGATCTCCTTCATCGCGGGTGCTTGGTTTTTCAAGTTGACGCTGGATTTCGCCCTGCCTCAGCGACGTGCCGCGGTCGCCAAGCCGTTATTCCTAGCCTCGATCTTGTATCTGCCGGTCGTCCTGTTGACTCTGACGCTCAATCGTCTTTTCTAAAGCGCATGGAAACGCGCGCTGCCAAGGACCGCCTGCGCGCGGAGCTCAAGGCCCGCCGCACGGCCCTAACGCCCCGTGAATTACAGGTTGCTGGCGATGCCGCCGCTCGCCTCATCACGCAACTCCCAGAATGGAAGCAGTCGAAGACGATCTGCCTTTATGCCTCTTTCGGTGGAGAGCTTCCGACCGACGTGCTGATGGCGATTGCCTTGCTGGAGGGTAAGCGACTGCTGCTTCCGCGCGTCACCAACAAGACCGCGCTCACGCTGCACGAAGTCACGGATCTCGCCGCCCTCCAGCCCTCTCGCCTCGGCATCCGTGAACCGAAGCCGACCGCCCCGACCGCCACGCTGCTCGAAGCTGGCCTCATCCTTGTGCCTGGATTGGGCTTCGATGGTGCCGGCCGACGCCTCGGCTTCGGCGGCGGCTTCTATGACCGGCTTCTGGCCAAACCACCCCGGAAGACCTTCCTACTCGGCCACGCCCACTCCTTCCAGCTGGTCCCGCGCCTGCCCGACGAGCCTCATGATATTAAAGTTAAGGCCGTGGCCACCCCGCAGGGCGTGATTCGGTGCCGAGTGCGCTAGCAAGTTTGCCAAGCCCCCAGTTTTGTGTCCGTTGGTGGGTCGCCGATGACCGCCCCCCGACCAGACGCCATTCGCCTCCGCGGCGTTCGCCAGAACAACCTGAAGGGCTTCGATGTCGATATCCCCGTCGGGAAGCTAGTCGTGGTGACCGGCCTCAGCGGCGCCGGAAAATCCTCTCTGGTTTTTGATACGCTTCACGCGGAAGGACAACGGCGCTACGTGGAAACCTTCAGCCCGTACGTCCGGCAGTTCTTGGAATTACTTCCATCGCCAGCCCTCGACTCCGCTGAAAACGTCCGCCCGTCGGTCGCCATCAAGCAGGGTAATGCCGTCCGCACCTCGCGCTCAACGGTCGGTACGATGACGGAACTGTGCGATTGGTTCAAAGTCTGGTTCGCCCACCGAGCGGAACTCATCGATCCGGCCAGCGGGCTCGCCGTCATCCCGCGTGGTCCCGATGCCGCGTGGCATGACTCACTGGAACGCTTCGTCGACCAATCCCTCTCACTGGCCTTCGCCGTGGGTAAGCCGGAGTCGCTCGGATGGAAGACCATCGCCGAAGAGTTTGCCCGGGCAGGCTTCAGCCGTGCCTTCGCCCATGGCCAGCGCATCCGCCTCACCGAAGATGAAATTCCGGCCGAAGCGACCGAGCTACTCATCATCCAGGACCGGGTGACGGTATCGAAAGCTCAGGCCTCCCGCTTTCACGAAGCGGCCCTCGCCGCCTTTCGGCTTGGCGGCGGCAGACTTCGCCTACTCGACGATCAGGGCAGCGAACTATCGCGCTACAGCGAAGCCCTGGAATCCCCCGTCAATGGACGAAAATTCCGCCCCGCCTCGCCGGCGCTCTTCTCTTTTAATTCGCCGGTCGGCGCCTGTCCTGAATGCCGCGGCTTCGGCCGCGTCATCGGACTAGACTGGAATAAAATTATCCCGAATCCGGCTCTCACCTTGGCGGAGGGTGCCATCGCCGCCTTTCAAGGTACGGTCTATGGCGAATCACAGAAGGACCTCGCTAAGGCGTGTCGCAAAGAGGGTATCCCGCTCGACGTACCGTGGAAGAAACTCTCCGCCGCCCACCGCAAGTTCGTCGAAAACGGCGAGCCGAGTTATGTGCCTGGCGAATGGGATTCAAAGTGGTACGGGATTCGCGGGTTCTTCCGCTGGCTCGAATCATCGACTTACAAGATGCACGTGCGCGTCTTCCTGTCGCGCTGGCGGGCCTATGAACAGTGTCCGAAATGCCAAGGTCGCCGCTTCCGCGAAGAATCTCTCTGCTGGCGCTGGCAGGGGAAGACCCTCCCAGAACTTTATGCCATCCCGGTCACGGACTTACGCCGCTTGCTCGCCCCACTGGCGCCGAAAGATTCGCGGCATCCGGCCGACCACGCCCTTGAGGCGATTCTCGCCCGCCTCGGCTATCTTGAAGCAGTGGGTCTCGGCTACCTCGCTTTAGATCGTCTTTCGCGGACGCTCTCGGGGGGCGAAGTTCAGCGCGTGAACCTGACCTCCTGCCTCGGCGCTTGTCTGGCGGATACGGTCTTCGTCCTCGATGAACCCAGCGTCGGCATGCACGCCCGTGACTTATCCCGCATGGTGGGAATCCTCCGCGGGCTCGTCGAGCAAGGCAACACGGTCGTGGTCGTCGAGCATGATGAGTCGGTCATGCGTGCCGCCGATTGGCTCATCGAAATCGGCCCGCGGCCCGGCGCCGAAGGTGGGCACCTGCTTTACCAAGGCCCACCCAAAGGCATCTTGAAGCTGAAAGAATCAGCGACGGGCAATTGGCTCTCTGGTCGCCGCCAACCTGAGAAACGCGCCCCGCGTAGCGTCGACGATACAACTCCGCGCCTGCGCGTCACGGGCGCCACGGTGAATAATCTGCGGGACTTTGCCTGCACCATCCCGCTGGGTCGACTCGTCGGTCTCTGCGGCGTGTCTGGCTCCGGTAAATCGACCCTACTTCACCAAGTCATCGGCCGACGTGACCCTGAGTCCGGCGATCAAGCCGATGAATCCAAGTGGCTCAAGTTCGACAAAGAACCCGAAGAGGTCGCCTTGGTCGATCAATCGCCTGCCACGCGCACGCCGCGCTCGAATCCAGCCCTCTACGTCGGCGCCTGGGATGCGATACGTAATTTGATTGGCAACTCGGCCGAAGCCAAAGCCGCTGGTCTCACGCCTTCGCACTTCTCCTTCAATGCCGGCGAGGGTCGCTGCGAACGTTGCGGCGGGGCGGGCTGGGAAACGGTGGAGATGCAATTCGTCTCGGACGTCGCCCTGCCCTGTCCGTCATGTAATGGTAAACGTTTTCGCGACGAGGTGCTCGCTTTCCAGTACGACGGCAAATCTGTCGGCGACCTCCTGGCGATGTCCATCACGGACGCCCGCAAGTTCCTCGGTGCGCGCACCCCGGCCTCCTCGCAGCTCGCATGCCTAGAGGAGGTTGGCCTCGGCTATCTCTCGATGGGCCAGCCGCTCACGACCCTCTCAGGGGGCGAAGCCCAGCGTCTCAAGCTGGTTCGCTACCTCTCTAAAATCGATACCCGTAAGCGCGGCGCACTCCTCTTGCTTGACGAACCGACGACGGGGTTGCACCGCGAAGACGTCTCCCGGCTAATCGGTTTACTCCACCGTCTCACCGAGGCCGGCCACTCACTGATCGTCGTCGAGCACCAGCTCGATGTGCTAAAAGCCTGCGATTGGATCATGGAAATGGGGCCCGAAGCCGGGCCCGGCGGCGGCCACTTGGTCGCACAAGGCACACCCGCACAAGTCGCCCTCGCGGGCACGGTGACCGGCGAATTCCTCGCCAAAGGTGACGAAGCCTTCGCCGATGCCGAAACACGGAAGAGCCGACCACGCCCGACCTCTATCTCCCTGCGCGGCGCCCGCGAGCATAACCTCAAAGATGTCTCCCTCGAAATTCCGCACGGCTCGCTCACCGTAATGACGGGTGTCTCCGGCTCCGGAAAATCATCCCTGGCTTTCGATATCTTGTTTGCGGAAGGTCAGCGGCGCTTCCTCGAATGCGTCTCCGCTTACGCGCGACAATTTGTCGAACAACTCCCCAAGCCCGACATCGACTCACTCACCGGCCTCCCGCCCACGGTCGCGATTGAACAACGTGTGACGCGCGGCTCCGCTAAGTCGACGGTGGCCACGGTCACCGAGGTCGCGCAATACCTCCGCGTGCTCTTTGCGCGGGCGGGCGTGCTCCATAGCCCGACAACCGGCGAGCCCCTCGAAGAAATGACGGAGGACGCGGTCGTTCGTCTGGTAGCCAAAAAAGCTAAGGCGCTCAAGAAAGGCTCCCTGCTCGTGGCCGCACCCCTGGTCCGCGCCCGCAAGGGGCACCACCGCCCCCTCGCTGAATGGGCGGAAACGAAAGGACTTCGCCTCCTACGTTGCGACGGCAAGATGCTCAAGGTCGATGGCTTCGACGGACTCGATCGCTACTCCGAGCACGACGTCGACGCCATCTTTGGCGAAATCCGGCCTGACGGTTTAATCCTTCTCCCCGATGAGACCGAGGAATCTGGCGAGAAAGCCCTGCGTAGCTTGGTCCGCCAAGCACTGGCCTCCGGGAAAAACGCCTGCGTGCTCCTTGATCCGCAGGGTCACCAGCTAGGCTACTTCTCGACGGCCCGAAGCGACCCTGCTACCGGCGAATCCTTCCCTGAAGTCGACCCGAAGCATCTCTCCTGGAACTCGCCCCGCGGCTGGTGCCCGGATTGCCGCGGCCATGGACTGGAAGTCACCACCTTCTCCGCCGATGAAGAAGAGTCGTTGAATGAGAATGCCATCGCCGACCGGGTCGGTGAGAAAATCTGCCCCACCTGCCATGGCGAACGCCTCGGGCCCATCGGCCGTTCTGTTAAACTCGCCGGCCCCAAGGGACGCTCGCTCTCATTGCCTGGACTGCTTCGCCTGCAACCGGATGAATCACTAGAATTTCTTAGCAGCCTGAAACTCGAAGCCCGCGAAAAAGCCATTGTCGGGGCGTTGTTACCTGAAATTGGTGCGCGCTTACGCTTTCTCGACTCCGTCGGCCTCGGTTATCTGGCCCTCGATCGCGGCGCCGACACCCTCTCTGGCGGCGAAGCCCAACGCATCCGCCTCGCCGCCCAACTAGGCTCCACCCTCTCCGGCGCGCTCTACGTGCTCGATGAACCGAGCATCGGACTGCATCCGCGCGACAACGACCGACTCATCGAGTCACTTCGCGGACTCCGCGATCGCGGCAATACCGTGCTCGTCGTCGAACACGACGAAGACACCATGCGGGCGGCCGACCTCGTCGTCGACATGGGACCTGGTGCGGGCGTACACGGCGGTGAAATTGTCGCGCAAGGCACGGCGGCGGCGCTCGAAAAGCGTGCCAACTCCATCACTGGACGCTTCCTGCGGGAAGCGATTCCACATCCGCTTCGGGGCGTGCGCCGACCTGTCGCCGGTAAAGGTGCACCCTCCGAATGGATTAAACTCAAGCACGCCGCACTCCGTAACCTCAAAGGTTTCGACGTGCAGTTCCCTGTCGGTCGGCTCTCCGTTGTCTGCGGCGTCTCCGGTGCCGGCAAGAGCACCCTCGTGACAGACTTACTGGCACCCGCCATCCGCGCGACCATCGCTAAAAAGAAAGATGGCATGACCGGCAAGGAGGCGCTGCTGGCGGTCTCACACGCAGGGAAGCCCGCATTCACCTCCCTCTCCGGATTAAAAGGCTTCCGCCAATTGGTCGTCGTGGACCAAGAGCCGATCGGCAAGACCCCGCGCTCCACGCCCGCAACCTACATCGGCGCCTGGGATCTCATTCGCGAACGGCTGGCTTCGTTGCCCGAAGCGGCCATCCGCGGCCACACGGCCGGCTTCTTCTCTTTCAACACTTCCGGCGGCCGCTGCGAGAGCTGTTCCGGCGCTGGCCGGATTAAACTCGAGATGAGCTTCCTGCCCGACACCTATGTGCCGTGTGAAGAATGCGCGGGCACGCGTTACGGTATCGCGGCCAAAGCCATTCAATGGAACGGCAAGTCCGCCGCCGACCTACTGGCGATGACGTTCGAGGAAGCAGCGGCGTTTCTTTCGTTTGACGCGAAGCTGGGAGATTTATGCAAACTGATGGTGAAGACTGGACTGGGATACCTCACTTTGGGTCAAAGCAGCCCGACCCTCTCTGGGGGCGAGGCTCAGCGCCTCAAGCTTGTCAGCGAGCTAGCCCAAGGATTACCGACCTTCCGCGAACGTTCCCGTGGAGAGATTCGCCCGAACCTTTACATCCTCGAAGAGCCGACCATCGGGCTACATCAAGCGGACTGTCGTCGCCTCATTGAGCTCGTGCATGCACTCATTGATCAAGGGCACACCGTGATCGTCATCGAGCACCACCCGGACGTGATTGCCGAAGCCGACTGGGTGGTGGAAATCGGACCCGAAGGCGGCAATGCCGGCGGGCAGTTGGTCCATGCGGGTGACCCTGAATCCCTCGCGGCCCACCGGAAATCCCCGACCGCACCCTCCTTGTGCCTGACGTTAGAACGCGGGAAGCAAGTGGTACAAAGCTGAAAATCGGTAAATCGCCTCTCTGTAGTGATGTTCTTTTGACCATCACGCCAGGGAGGCCATTATCGGGGCGTCGACCATGGCTTCTCCTTCAATTCCCCCACGCAAACCCGCCCCCGTCCTCGCTCGCCGCACCAATCAAACCAATTGGCCCGTCGTGCTCCTAGGCGGCGCCCTGCTCGCCGTCGCCGGGTGGTTCATCTGGTCCGCTAACCAGAAACCAGATGCGCCCGTCGTCGTCGTCAAAGAAGTGCCAAAGGTCGTGGAGGTGCCCAAGGTAACCGAACCAGAAAAGAAACCGGAACCCATCGTCGAGAAAGTCGTCAAGCCCGCGGAGACCGTCAAGATGGTCGAGCCCGTCGTCGTCGCGCCCGACAAGACCATCGTCGTCGAACTGAAGCCCTACCGATTTGAAGATACCGCCCTCATCGACCCAAAGTTCCTGGCGGCGCTGATTGAGGATTCTCGGGCGCGATTGAAGGACGGTAAATGGGAGGACCACCTCGTGCGACTCGAGAAAGGACTGCTCCCCGCACTCACCGGCACGGCGTCGACCGGTGGCGTCGATCGCTATAACCGACTCTGGGAAAGCCGCGCCTTCGCGCTCGGCATGACCCAATCGCTCTTCATCCGCCGCGTGACGCCCGACGCCCTACGCACCGCTGCCCAAGGCGGAGAGAAACTCCTCTCACTCCTCTCCGACCTCCTCACGCGGCCCGAGCTACTCGAAAAATTCGCCCTTACCTTGAAACCCGAGGATGATACTGCCGAGGCCTTGCGCATCTGGTCTCTCCTCGCGGCGGATGACACGGTTGCCCAGCGCGGTAAATATGAAAATCTCCAAATCGCCTGTGCCCTCGTCTTTGACCAGCCGCTGAGCTGGACGCGCTTCGACGGCGGCGCCGCCTGCACGGCCGATGCCCTCACGCGCTATCGCTACTTCAAAACCAACACAGAGTCGGGGCGACTTTCGAACGACGTACGTAAGACCTCCGCCGCTGACCTGATTTGGGTTGTCGGTGCGACGGCTACGGAAGAAGAAATGACCTGGGCTTTGTCTCAGCCTAAACTCCGCTCACTCGGCGAATGGGCCCCGAGCTATGGGATGATTCATTACCGGATGGATTACGTCACGCACGAGAAGACCAAACTACCCGCCCCCACCGAGGGGACGCTGAAGGAGATTTTTGATATTGGCGGTATCTGCATGCACCAGGCTCACTTTGCGGCGAATACGGCGCGGGCTTTCGGCATACCTGCCGCCTATGTCACGGGTGACGGCAATCGCGGCGGCCACGCCTGGTTCGCCTATCTCCGCAAGGATCACGCATGGAGTATGAACACGGGGCGATATAACGACGGGTACGCCTGCGGGCACACCACCGACCCGCAGACTCGACAAACTGTCGGCGAGTTCGAAGTGCAGATTCTCGGCGATGCTCAGCGTCGCGGGGAACGCTTTGTCAAATGCCAGCGACTCCAGCTCGCGGCCCAGATTTACGCCGCCGCCGGCAACCTCGACGCCCAGAGAGAAAGCCTACGCCTCGCCGTGACCGCCGCCAATCGCTGCCTAGAAGCCTGGCGATCTTACGCCGCCTGCCTTGAGAAAATCGGGCCGAGCGTGAAGACTGAGGAGTGGAAAGGTTTCGTCACTGAGATGCGCCGCGCCTTTGACGAATGGCCGGACATGCGCGACCTCGCCGACGAGATGGAGGAAAAGCACCTCTTCCCGACAATGGCAGAGGACGATATCTTCCTGAGCTGTAAGCGCGCTTACGAAAAGCTCATGTCCGAAAAGAAGCACCAGGGAGGCTACGATCGCACCCGCTACGATATCATCCAGAAAGCCGTCGCACGCGAATCGGCTGTCCTCATGAAGGACCGCATCAAGAACGCCGAGAAACTCAGCAACCTCCACCGCCGGGCACTTGAAGATAATGCCGACCACCTGCCCACTTTCCGTAGCCTGCTCGAGGGATACTACGAAGCCGTTAAAGGGGACCCTAAGTTGGAGACACCGTTTCTCTCCGAGATTGAACGAGTCTACCGCCGCCGCATGGGCGGCGGTGCGCCGGCTGACGTCTTCCGCCTAAAAGCGCTGATTGGGTTGCTTGACCTCATTCAGGGATACTTCGACAAGTGTGGCGACCCGACCCGTGCCAAACGGCTGGCGTTGGAGTCCGAAAAGCTCCAGAAGGTTCTGGAGAAAATGAAGAAATGAGCCAACCGCGTATCCTTCTGGGAGTGAACATCGACCATGCCGCGACCTTGCGGCAGGCGCGCTATCGCGGCATGCACGCGTCTCCTCATGCGGAGCCCGACCTCGTCGCCTTCACCCGTGAGGCCCTCGCGGGCGGCGCCGACGGCATCACGGTGCACCTCCGCGAAGATCGCCGCCACATCCAAGACGGCGATGTCCACGCCATCGCCCAACTGGCGGGCGTCCGCCTTAACCTTGAGATGGCCTGCACTTCTGCGATGGTGGACTTTGCGCGCCAACTCCGCCCGGCGGCGGCGTGCCTGGTCCCTGAATCACGCGAAGAGGTGACCACGGAAGGCGGCCTCGATGTCGCCGGTCAACTCGAGCGCGTCACTCAAACCACCCGCGAGCTCACGGCGGCGGGCATCGAGGTCTCGCTTTTCATCGGCCCGGACGAATCCCACATTCGTGCGGCGGCTCGCGCGGGAGCTCCAGTTATCGAGTTGCACACCGGAGCCTTCGCCAATGCTTGGAAAACCGAGGCCGCGGCGGCCGAACTCGCGCGGCTCAGTGCGGGCTGCACCTTGGCTCACGAACTTGGCCTCGTGGTCAACGCGGGCCACGGTATCAATTATGATAACATTGGGGCCATTCTAACCCTTCCGCATCTCCACGAACTCAACATCGGTCACTCCATCGTCTCGCGCGCGCTCTTCAACGGCATCCGCAGCGCGGTCGCCGAGATGAAATCCCACCTGACCAAGACGGCATGAAGTTAGAAGGCGGCAATGTACTCGGCGTCGGCGTGGATCTCACGGAGGTCGCCCGTATCCGTTCCGCCCACGAGAAACACGGCGCCGCTTTCCTGGAAAAAGTCTTCACGCCGGCCGAGCAGAAACTTTGTCTCACCAAGGCAGACCCCTATCCGTCCTTGGCCGCACGCTTCGCCGCCAAGGAAGCCGCGAGCAAAGCTTTTGGCACCGGCATAGGGGCGGAATTCTCACTGACAAGTGTGGGGGTGCTCAATGGCGAAGGCGGCGAACCCATTGTCGAACTCGACGACAAAGCGAAAGCGTTGCTCGCGGCTCGCGGCGCGACTCGCCTACTTATCTCCCTAACCCATACAGACACGCTGGCCCAAGCCTTTGTGGTGCTGGTGTGCTGAACGCCATGGGTGAAGCCAGCCGCTTGCCGGTCCTGTCCTGCGCAGAAGCTGCGACGGCGGAAGCAGCCTTCATCGACGGTGATGGAGCTCTTGCTTGGAGCCTCATGCAGCGAGCGTCCCGCGGTATCGCGCACGAAGCCCGCTCCCTACTGGGCCGCCCACCTCGCCGCATCCTCGTGCTGGCCGGCAAAGGTAATAATGGTGCGGATGCCTTTCTCGCCGCCCTTCACTGCGCCTCGGCCGGGACTCAGATCATTGCTGTCTTCGCCGAAGGCGGCCCAGCTCGTCCGCAAGCGCAACGCGCGTGGGCCACTCGCAAAAAAGGCGTCCGTATCGGCATCGTGGCCGCCGCCAATCTGCGTCAGCTTCAGGCCGAAGAGTTCTGCCTAATTTTTGACGGTATTATCGGGCAAGGCTTTCGTGCGCCACTTTCAGTGGAGCTCCGCAGATTCCTGAAGGTTTCGGATAATCTCCAGGGGCTCCGCATCGCCGTCGATCTCCCTAGCGGGATCGGAGATGACGCCCACGGGCCGGCCTTTCGCGCTGATCTCACCGTATCTATCGGTTGCCTGAAACGACCCCTCCTCTCCGCCAAAGCTCGCCCCTTCGTCGGTCGCCTCCGCGTGATCGACATCGGCCTGCCGCTCGGCGAAACCGAAGAAGCCTGCGTCACGGCCGCCAGCCTCGCCCTTTTACGTCGTCCTCGCCGGGCGGGGGCAGATAAGCGCCATCAAGGCCGCCTGCTCATTATCGGCGGCTCCGACCGCATGCCCGGGGCGGTGCTCATGAACACCGAGGCCGCGCTCCGCTCCGGTGCTGCGCTGGTCACGACCTGCCTGCCGAACTCTGTCCGTGCGAAAGCAGCGGTCGCCTTCCCTGAGGCGATGTGGTGCGGACTCACGACTCATCGTGACGGCAGCGCCGCGACAAATAATCTTACCTCCATCCGCAAATTACTCGCCGGCAAGGACGCCCTCCTCCTTGGCTCAGGAATGGGAGTGCAAGCCGCTAAGCTCATCGGCATGGTCGCCGCTGCGTGTGAAAGCGAACTCATCCTCGACGCCGATGCGCTCCGGCCTCCTGTCATCAGCGCTTCGAAGCAAATATGCGTGCGGGTGCTGCTTCCTCACGCTGGGGAATTTAAACGCCTGAGCGGACGGACCATGTCCGTCGCGGCGGGCCGTACCTACGCCCTCAAGACCAAGACGATCATGGTGCTGAAAGGCCCACTGACCTGCGTGACAGATGGCAGACGCACTCTACACATTCCTTTCGGCGGTCCGATTCTCGCGCGGGGCGGCTCCGGCGACCTGCTCGCGGGCATCATCGCCGCGGTGCTCGCGCGGCGGCGGGAACTTGGCCTCACGGCCTTTGATGCGGTCGTGCTGGCGACGACCTGGCATGCCCGCGCCGCCGATTGGCTGAGGGAAACCCACGGGGAAGAAGCGGTGAGAACCACCGAGCTTCTTGCTGGGCTGTCCCCGGTCTTGCACGCCTGACTCGGTCGCACTGGCTGACCGGGTGTTTCCTATCCCGACCGAAGCGCTCGCCCAGCGCGTCTACCTGAATGGCATCAAGAACGTCGGGCCTGTCACCGTCCGGCGGTTGCTGGAAGCTTTCGGTGGCGACTTAAGTACGGCCTTAGGTGCGCCCGCGGACCAACTCGCGAAAGTCACGGGAGTCAGTCGGCCAGCGGCCGAGGCTATCGCGGCGCGCGCGTTTGACTGGGTGACAGAAATGCGCCGCGCTCAGGACTTGGGCTACCGACTCCTTACGGAGGGCGACGGAGCGTGGCCCGAACCGCTGACTCGGCTATGGGACCCTCCCCTACTTCTCTACGCCCAAGGAATAGATACGCCTAATGAACGTTCCGTGGGCATCATCGGTTCGCGGCATTGCACGACCTACGGGACATCACTCGCTCGTAGCATCTCTCGCGACCTCGCCCGGGAAGGCTGGTGGATCATCAGCGGACTCGCTCGGGGTATCGACATCGCGGCACATGAAGGGGCGCTGGATGCCGAAGGGCGGACAGCGGCGGTGCTCGGGCATGGACTCGACCTAACTTTCCCGCCGGAAGCGGTGAAGCTTCGCCACCGCATGGCCGAACGCGGCGGGCTCTTCTCCGAATTCCCTTTGGGCCGCCCCGCTGATCGCCAAAGCTTTCCTCAGCGCAATCGCATCGTCGCCGGCCTCGTCCGCGCACTCATCGTCATCGAGACCGATATCGATGGCGGCAGTATGATTACGGCACGTTTCGCTGGAGATCTCGGCAAGACCATCTGCGCTTTCCCTGGACGCGTCGACAGCCCTGCCAGCCGAGGATGTCATGCCCTTATCCGCGACGGCGCTACGCTGGTCAGTTCCGTCGATGACATCCTGATTGAGCTGGGCGAAAGCCGCGGCAGCCCGGCCCTCGCACTCGTGAGTGATCCACCTGAATTCGCCCGCTGGCTTCCTCACTTCGCCGGCGGGGCGGCCCACGATGCCGAGAGCCTCTCGCTCCTTGCTAACTGCGAGGTGGCTGAAGCCGCTGTCGCCCTCACCCTCATGGAAATTCGGAGCGTGCTCACCCGCCGGCCCGACGGACGGCACGAGCGCGCTTAATCAACGATGCGGATGATTACCCTCGTCGACCGGCATAGCAGCCTGCAACGGGTTGCCATTCAGTCGATCAAGCACCGCTTTAGGTTTGGCGAAGCAATCACGCACCCATGCCTGATAGGGCCGCCAGCCACGACCGAAGCTGGCGGCATAACCCGAAGCGCTCAGGCCTTCAAAATCAGCAAGCCAGATGGCGCGGACACAGTGCCACCCTTGCGAAACGAAAACGATGTGGTCGTGCGGATAATAAGCCTTCGCCCGCAGAACTGAATCCAAGGTGCGCCATCCGTAGGGATCTTCCACAATCGGACAAGTTACCCCGGCCTGCCGGAGTTGATAGGCCATCATGTATGCGTGTTCAGCCGTCCCGGATGTCACCACCAGGCGGATTTT
>CAIKRN010000254.1 GCA_903829855.1 uncultured Opitutia bacterium | reverse complement strand
GTTAAATTCTTTCGTTCCACTCACGCGAAGCAAACTTCGCCCAAGTCCCTTCGTGGTCAAACTGGTTGTAAATCGGTTCTGCGACTGGCACGGGCGGACTGCTAAGCACTTTCCCAAGGGCGTCGGCAAAGTCTTTCTCAAACCGTAGCCAGTTACATCCCTCGAGGAAAGGACGCCAGATATATCCTTCAATGAGCAGGCCCTTGCGGTTCCGCTTCTGGGCCGCTCCGGCGACCTTTCGGCCATCATCCGTCCGCACTAGATCGTAGGGCTCAGCTCGCTGAGAGCAGTCATCGGGTGAGGCGAACTCCCTCTTACCAGCTGGAGCTGTTACGAGTTTAACCGGCAAAGATTGCGCCAACAGAGCACCGACCAAGGCCTCATGGACGGCGGCATAACTGGCTAAAGCCTCCGCGGCAAAAAGCGAATGCTGCGGCGGAATCACCAGAGCGAAGGTCCAATCATCAAGGTGCGAAACCAAGCCACCCCCAGTACTGCGACGGATAAGCGGAAACTGAGCGGGCACTTGGGCTCGATACTTACTCCAATTCTGAGAAACGCCAAAAGTGTAGGCGGGCTCGGACCAGGCGAACGGACGAAAACGAACCCTTTCGGGGTGGGGGTAGTGCTCCAGCAGCATCAAGTCTGCCGACATATTGACGACAGCATCAGCAGCTTGGCGCGGGAGAACGTCCATGTTTAGAAGTCTATCCCTTTCTCCAAAAGACGCACGACCTTTCGTCCGGTCTCTTTTTCATACCATTCCTCACAACCTCGTGGAATCCTTAGTTCTCCGAGCTGTTCCGCAAAAGCCTGGACCGAGGTGCGCAATTTCCCCGCCAGAGGGTGCAACTGCAGGCTCAAATCGCGTGGTCGAGCCGCAAGGTCGGGAAGCTCCGAACGCAAGGAAGCCTTAATAAACTTATCAGAATCTAGTCCGAAATGTTCAGCGATTCTGACCCCAATCTCATAGCGACTCAAAGCGTCCGCCCCGGCCCAGTGGTAAACTCCGGAAAGATTAGGGCGTTCACAAAGTTCCACGGTAACGTCAGCCAGATTAGTCAGCCCCACTGGCTGCCGGATCTCATCGGTGAAGAGCGCCGTCGTCTTTCCAGCCGACCAATCCATAAATAACCGCTCATGTAGACCCCGCACCCCGCGGGGGTGATTACCGTTCAAGAGGGTGGTGCGGATAACTGCTGCATGTTCGCGTCCATACTTCAGTACCTCAACCTCGCCAGCCGCTTTAGTCAGACCATACCGGCTAAGCGGGCGGGGTTGATCGGTGTGTTGGTAACGGCCGACCTCACCATCAAAAACCATATCTGAGGATAAGTGCACCAGCTTAGCGCCAACATGAAAGGCGAGCTGAGCCATCCGCCGAGGCACCTCTGTGTTTAATTTATCCGCCAGGGCGGGGTTACGATCACAATCGTGGATGGTGGGGAGCGCGGCACAGTTGATGACCGCCTGGGGAAACTCATCCAGCATGACCGCTTCGAGCCTACCCGGGATGGTCAAATCCAAGTGCATGGTGCGATGCACATTAGGAATGCTGGGTAAATGGGTCCCCCCAATCGCAAGCAACTCGTGGCCTCGGCGCAAGGCGGCGAGGCAGACCTCGCGACCCAAGAATCCGGAGGCGCCGGTTACGACGATTTTCATACTGCACATTAAGACTTAGACTAGGGCAGTGGCAAGCGGGTAGGGCGGTCGCTCACGCTTGCCAAGCGTCTGAACAGTCGCATTGATTGGGACATTCATGGCTTCTTATTCAGACCTAGCCAATCGGCCCGTCCTCACTCAGCCCGTCTATGAAGCTGGGCGCCCCATTGAAGTCGTCGCCCGGGAGTTTGGCCTCAATCCCGCGGACGTGATCAAGCTCGCCTCGAATGAGAACCCGCTAGGACCTTCTCCGCTCGGCCTAGCCGCCGCTCGCAAAGCCCTCGACACTTGCCATCTCTATCCTGATGGCGGCTGCACCTTCCTTCGCGAGAAATTGGCACGGAAGTGGGCGATGGAGCCTGGTAATTTCGTCATCGGTAATGGCTCCAACGAAGTGATGATTCTCCTCGCTCAGGCTTTCCTTCGACCCGGTGATGAAGTCGTCTTCGGGGCCCAAGCCTTCATCGTCTACAAACTCGCCACGATGCTCTTCGGGGCAAAACCCGTGGAGGTACCCATGCCTGGCTACCGCCATGATCTCGCCGCTCTCCGCGCCGCCGTCACCCCCAAGACCCGTATCCTTTTCCTCGCCAGCCCCAATAATCCAACCGGCGGAACAGATGATCCCGCCGATATTCTAGCTTTGGCCGCTTCACTACCAGAGGATGTCATCTTCTGCCTAGACGAAGCCTACACGGAATACCTCGAAGCATCGGCGGATTTACGCCCCTTGATGATGTCAGGCCGCAAAGTCGTGCTTTCTCGTACTTTTTCAAAGGCTTACGGATTGGCCGGATTACGAGTCGGCTACCTCATGGGCTCAACGGAAGTCTGCAGCCTATTGAATCGAGTACGTCAGCCCTTTAACGTCAATCTACCTGCCCTAGCCGCAGCCGAAGCAGCATTGGATGATGAGGATTTCGTCCGCCGCACCCGTCAGGTCAACGCCGAGGGTATCGCCCAGCTTTCCGCCGGACTTAAAAAACTCGGCTTCGCATTTATCGACGGCAAAGCCAACTTCCTGGCTACGCAAGTTCCGCAGGCCGAAGCGGCCTTCCTGAAGCTCCAGAAAGCCGGCGTAATTGTCCGCCCCCTCCGTGGGTACGGCATGACTGGCTGGTTGCGACTTACCGTAGGCACGGCCGAGCAGAACGCTCGACTGTTAACCGAACTTGCCAAACTCTGAGCTCATGGACTTCGACGAAGCCGTTCGCATGATCCGACTCAAGGATCCGCGCTATCAACCTCAGGCCTACGAAGTCGTCCGTCAGGGCCTCGACCACGCCCAGAAAATCGTCCATGGAGAACCCAAGAAAGGGCGGAGTGCCACCAATCGACATGTCACGGGCCCCCAACTCCTCGAGGGCTTCCGACTCCACGTACTCGAAACCTACGGCCCGATGGCGTACCCGCTGCTTCATAACTGGGGACTACGCAAATCAGCAGACGTCGGGAACATCGTTTTTAACATCATCGACACCGGACTTTTCGGCCGTTCCGAAGACGACAATCTCGAGGCTTTCAGTAATGTCTACGACTTCAAGGAGGCTTTCCATAAGCCCTTTGAGCCTGGCCAAAACTGAGTTCAGGCGTTCACGAAACTAATTGTCCGGACATCCTGGCAGCCGCGCAAGGTGCGGATTTTTTCCAGCATTGCTCGTTCATGGAAGCGCACTTCGGATTTGATGACCGAGTTCTCGCACTGGACTACCAATTTTCCACCTTCGAGTACGCGCAAGGGGGCGCAGCGCTTGGCCAGCTTAGCCGGAAGCAATTCATGCCAACTCGCCACAATGGCATCCTCCGGTACAGGCTTATCTAGGCGTAGCTTCTTAAAGGCATCCAAAACTGCCTCATCCATTGATTTCATGGGACGATCAGAAGAGCGGCCGCGATCTTCAGGCAACCCTCGTAGATTTGCCAAAAGGTTGAGTACCGTCCGGGAAAACTTCCCCTTGAGTCGGCCTTCCGTGAGCAAGGCGCGGATGATGTAAGGCGTTTCCAGAATCTTCTCCGCTCGCATACATTTTTCAGGTGCGTGTGCCCCGCCGACGACCACCCCAGTCGCACCCGCATCCCGTGCCCCGGCACCATCCTCCAAGGGATTATCGCCAAAATGTACCAGTGTAGACGCCGATCCTCCCAAGGCTTTTGCCGCATGGGCGAAGGCCTTGGCATCTGGCTTCGTGAAACCGGTTTCCGCCGAAAGAAAGATTCCATCCAAGCGACGGGTAAGATCGTGCCCCTCGAGGACGGTCCGCATCCGTGCATCCGCGTTCGAAAGCACGGCAACCTTCACGCCGAGAAAACGAATCGCCGAGATCGCATTCAGCGCCCCCGGCGCGAGTCGCCATGCCTTAGGTTGCGCAAACGCTTCCCAGCATTCCTTGAAAACTGGGTCCAACTTTGCGGCGGGGAGCGTAGGGCCGAAACAACGCTCCACCACTTCGCGCCAAAATACTTCCGGCTTAGCCCCCTTGGGCCCACCTTTGAAGGCCAGCGAGAAAGACGCATCGAGCACGGCTGCTTCAACTTTGATTCCATGCTTAAGGGCACAAGCCGCATAAATTCCTCCGACACTCGGGGTTGGCGAGAGCAGGGTGCCCGCAAGGTCGAAGGTAACGGCATGTATTTTGGCCATGGTGGGTGCGGCGGGGTTGCCCGCCGATAGTCACAACATGTACCTGCTTGTCTAATTGCGAGAATCGGTAATAAACAAGTTATGCACCCCCAGCTCAAGTTCGCCTTGGCACTACTCACTGTTTTAGCCGCTTTTCTCTCTGGCTGTGCCACCGGAGCAACGCCCCATGCCTCCCTTGCAGGGATTACCCGGGTTTATGTCGCTGATACGGTCGGTGGCGCCACCCCCGAGACCTCCAACGCCTCTAACGCCGTCCACGACGCCTCCATCAGCGAACTCCGCCACCTGGGCTACGTTGTTGTCCTGAATGCCGCCGAAGCAGACGCCGTTCTGAAAAGCAGCTGGCGAATCAAAAAGAGCGAAGACAACCGCCAGGACGTCCAAGTTGCCTCTCTGTCGTTAAGCCTCTTCAATAAGAAAAATCAGCGCCTCTTCGACGCTGATTCCGGACCTTCCGTTCCTTCCGGTTTCTGGAGTGAATCCAGGGCCATCTCCGAAGTTAATGGCATGCTCAATCACTTGAGCCGGGCCGTGACTTCGCAGAAGTAAGGCTCAGCTTCTTCGGGCAGCGATCTTCGTCCGAATTTCGGCAACTAATTGAATAAGCAAGGGCATGGCAACGCCTGCCGCCAGACCACGCTTAAGTGGCTCACCCCAGATGCCTTCGACTTCAACTTCGCGCCCTTCAACAAAATCAATCAAACTAGACGGGCGATAAGGACCCATCCCGATCGTCACGTCCAATTGACGTTGAATATGGTGGTCGTCAAAACCGTGCCCACGAGCGAACGACGCAGCTTGCACTTCTTTCATCAAATCCCTAACCCTTTCCTTCAGCACGGGGTCCGCCATAATAATGTCCGTCGTGATTGCCCCTCTGGCAATCGATAGTCCATTAAAGGGTATATTCCAACAGAGCTTCTTCCAAAGCACGGCTTCCAGTGAATTCTCCCCGGAGGTATCTACGCCCGCAGCCTTGAAAAGGGAGACACAGGTCTGCACCGCCGGGGTAATTTCACCGCGAGCCGCTGCCATGCGGACATAGCCCGCCAAAGTCGTATCAATCACCCCAGGTGCCACCCGATTGATACACACGAAACAAAGGCCAGCGACAATGCGCTCAAAAGGCACCACCTGAGCGATAACCTCGACGTTACCCATGCCATTCTGCAAGGTGACCACCAACGTGGCCGGTCCGAGCAATGGCTTAAGCAATTCTGGCAAGATGGCATTGGCCGTGGACTTGGTGGTCACCACGATTAAATCGCATGGTCCGGCGGTCTTACCATCGACCGTAGCGGAAGCCACCCTGACGGTCGTCTCCTGTCCCTTATTTCGCAGCATCAATCCACGACCGGCAATCACGGCGTGGTCACTACGCGCGACGCAGTGGACCTGATGGCCAGCCTGCGCGAGCAAACCCGCATACCATCCACCGAGCGCGCCTGTGCCGACGACTGCAATTTTCATGGTCGGCTCTGCGGACGGCGTACCGAAGTATGCCGAGCGAACTCTAGTTTAGCTGGATAATCCAAAGTATAGTGCAAGCCACGGCTCTCATGCCGCTGCAAGGCACAGTCGATGATGAGTTCGGCGACTTGAATGAGATTACGTAATTCGAGCAACCGCGGTTCGATCCGGAAGTTCCAATAGTATTCCCGGACTTCATCCGCCAAGGTGCCGATGCGGGTGCGGGCACGCTGTAGCCGCTTGGTCGATCGGACGATACCAACGTAATCCCACATTGTGCGACGGAGTTCATCCCAGTTATGCGTAAGCACGACACGTTCATCAGGATCGCCGGCGGACCCATCAATCCAAACGGGCAGGGCCGTCCGGACATCCTTGACCTTGGCGATTTCCGCATCGGCGGCTAATGCACCGTCATGGGCTAGTACGACCGCTTCCAGCAATGAATTGGAAGCGAGGCGATTGGCCCCGTGCAAGCCCGTGCAGGC
>CAIKRN010000253.1 GCA_903829855.1 uncultured Opitutia bacterium | reverse complement strand
TCGGTCGCGACAATGACCACCGGTAGCGTCATCAAAGCGAGCGTCAGCGAGCACCAGAGGAGGCCGCCCGTGCCGAAGACCGGTGTGTTGTTATTATACTTTAGCTGATCGGCGAAAAAGAAGCGGTCAATCGAGCCACCGAGCACATAGACAAAGAAGCCGAGCCCAAAGACGCCAAAGACGATTGAAGGCACCCCCGCGAGGTTGTTGACGCTGATACGCACGATGCGAAGAACGGAACCCTGTTGGGCGTACTCGCGGAGGTAGATCGCCGTGATGACGCCAAAGGGGGTAACCATCAAGCTCATGAAGACCGTCATCACGAGTGTACCGAAAATTGCGGGCATCAGACCACCCTCGGTATTGGCCTCGCGAGGTTCATCGAAAACGAACTCTCCGAGCCGCGAGATAAAGAGCTTAATGCGCCCCCAGGTGTCGAGTCGGTTAGGAAACCAAGCACGGATGACTTGGGTGAGCGGGACAACGACTTCACGGCCCGAGGCATCCCGCGAGACCAACGACGCGACCGCACCACGGTCCACCACGGCCTTCGCTTCGGCCTGCAAGGACGCAAAGCGCTCCTCCAGTCCAGCAATCTGACGGCGAAGGGCGGCAACCTCAGCCGCCAGCTTCAAGTCTTCCGCCCGGCGCAGAGCGACGCGGGCCTTATCCATCTCGCTGTTTACGTCGCCAATGCGGTGCCGAGTGATTTCGACGAGCTTCTCCCGGATGTTCGTGGCTGCGGCGACTTCGACCTGAAAAGCATCCTCAAAGGCTAGGTCCGTGACCGGAATCAATTTACCGTCGGACTTACGGAGGGACTGCGGACGGACGAAGGCTGGTCCATTCTCGACGCGTTCCAGCCCGAGGATGTCAGCCGGGAAAGATTCAGATTTAATCTTAGCCTCATCGACCCAGACGTAGGAGTTGCCGTTCAGTTCGCGCAAGCCGACCTGATATTGAAGTTCATAGCGTGGTTCGCTAGCCAGCGAACCTGCGCGGACGCGCCGCTGGGCCAATTGACCAATAATCGTGCGACCATCGTCCACCGTGGCGACGGGCACCTGCGGCGCCCAGAAAACCGTGACGCCATTGAGGACGACCAACGACAGCAGGCCGATGACCATCCCTAGGCCGATGATCAAACCTAGGCCGCTGAACCAGACCCAGGCTTCGCCGCGAGGCGTACTGCTATCGGAAGATGAGGCCATGTTCAGACGACTTTATAGCGCTCACGCAGGCGCTGGCGGAGGACTTCCGCCAGAGTGTTAATGACGAACGTGAGCAGGAAAAGACAACAGGCCCCGAGGAAGAGCGCCCGATAATGCGTATGGCCCGAAGCGGCCTCTGGAAGCTCCACCGCAATATTCGCGGACAGCGTCCGCATACCGCTAAAAGGATTGGACTCCATCACTGCGGTATTCCCCGTGGCCATCACGACGATCATCGTCTCACCAATCGCGCGGCCAAAGCCAATCATGACACCCGAGACGATACCCGAGATGGCGGTCGGAACCACCACACTCCAAACCGTCTGCCAGCGGCTGGCTCCAAGGGCTAGCGAGCCGGAGACGAGCGAGTTGGGAACGTTGGACAGCGCGTCTTCGGCAATGGTGAAGACAATCGGGATAACCGCGAAGCCCATCACGAAGCCAACCACCAGAGAGTTACGCGAGTCGTAGGTTGCTCCGGTCGTCTGGCGCCACCATTCACGAAAATCAGCGATGGGCAGGCCACTCGAGGCATCCTTCACCGTGAAGAAGGCGGCCTCAACGGCCGGGCCTGATTTCCAAGCGACAATAGCACAGAGTGCAAGGAACGGCAACAGCCAGAGGAACTCCATACCTGGCTTGACCTGACGACGAATAGGCTGAGGAAGCACCGACCAGAGG
>CAIKRN010000252.1 GCA_903829855.1 uncultured Opitutia bacterium | reverse complement strand
GGTTTGGTAGGGCGGGATTGAGGTCGGGCGTGCTCTGCCTCCTCGAGGTCTTGAGGTAGGGCGGGTTGTCCCCAACCCGCCGTTGACCCGAGTGAGATAAGGAACTCGTAGGTGGTGCGCACGTCTCTCGGCGAACGGACGGCTGGGGACAGCCGTCCCTACCAGCGAAGGCGGAGCCTTCGAGGGGACACGTGGGCACGGTGACATGGGGGCAAGGGGCGTAAACGAGGACCTGAGGACACGAGGACCAGAGGGAGGCAATCAAGGTAGGGCGTGCTCTACCTCCTCGATGTCTTGAGGTAGGGCGGGTTGTCCCCAACCCGCCGTTGACCAGAGGAAGCAGGAATCGGCGACGAAGGTTGAGCGGATCGAGAATAGAATCTCTCACGACATACGCATCTCGTAAGACGAACGGACGGCTGAGGACAGCCGGCCCTACCAGGGGCAGGGGCAGAGGCAGGGGCAGTTACAGGATAAACTCCTGCGTCTGTCTCTGAGCCAGCCCCTAGGTATTGGAGCCGTCCCTACCCCTGGCCCTATCCCTACCCGAGGCAGAGAGCCCTCAGCCTTGAGTCCCTTAGCTAAAAGGGTTTGCTTACGTTATGCGCAACCTGTTCCCCGAGGTGATGAAGTCCATGCTGGCCCTCGGGCTGCTCTCGATGGCGTTCGTGGCGGCCGCGGCCCGCGATATCACCTTCTACTTGATTTCCGATGTGCATGTCGGGACGATCTACAAGCAGTGCGACCCGGTATTCACCGCCGCGGATTATAATCTCAATGTCGTCCGCACGCTCGATGTGCTGGCCACCTTGCCCGGTCGCCCGTGGCCGCCCCATGGGCCGTTGGCTGAGGCGATGAAGGGGAGGGGGCCTGTGCCTGCACCTCTGGCGATGATTGTCGCGGGCGATTTGACGGAAAACGGTTCTCCGGCGCAGTGGAAGATTTTCGATACGCTATTTCCTTGGCAGGGCGAGGTGCCGAAGCGCTTCCCGGTCATCGCCGTGGCGGGTAATCATGATGGTGGCTCGAAGACCGGCATCATTCGTCAGGGATTGCGCGACCGTAACGCGGCGATGCTCAAGGCGGGCATGGTGACCAGGGTTTCCGAGGACGGACTCCATTGTGCTTGGGTCTGGCAGGGAGTGCATTTCATCAACGTCAACAACTACGCCGGCGAGGTCGTGAAGGCCGATGCCAAGCCCGGTTCGATGTGGGACCCAGAAAAGAGCCTGACCTTTCTCAAAGAATACCTGGCGACCCTGAAGCCAGCGTTTGCGCCCGTCGTTATCGTCCAGCACCTCGACTTCAGTGATCGCAGCACTTGGTGGGACCAAGAGCGTCGCAAGGCGTTCTACGAGGTCATCAAGGATGCCAACGTCGTCGCCCTCTTGCACGGGCATACCCACGCCATCACCAAGCTGACCTTTCCGGAGGATACGGATTATGCCGCCTTCGGTAAGGGCGGCCCGCGCTTTGATTGTTTTTCGGCCGGTGCTTTCAAGCGTGAGGGCGTCACCAAAGGGCAGCCTTTTCCGGGCCTACGCAATCCTTGCGAATGCTATGTGTTTCGCCTGACCGATGAGACGTTTGCTGCCGGCCATTTCACCGCTGGTCCGGAGGGATGGAATTCTGGACCCAGAAGCGAGAACCTCACGGTGGTGAAGCCGATTCGAAGCGGGAAGTGAGGAGGGAGGGTGGTAGGGCGTGCTCACCCTCCTCGATGTCTTGAGGTAGGGCGGGTTGTCCCCAACCCGCCGTTGACCGGAGTGAGAATAGAATCTCGGCGACGAAGGTTGACCCGATCGAGAATAGAATCTCGCCCGATATGCCTAGCTCTCTCGGCGAACGGACGGCTGAGGACAGCCGTCCCTACCAGCGAAGGCGGAGCCTTCGAGGGGATACGTGGGCACGGTGACATGGGGGCAATCAAGGTAGGGCGTGCTCTGCCTCCTCGATGTCTTGAGGTAGGGCGGGTTGTCCCCAACCCGCCGTTGACCGGAGTGAGAATAGAATCTCGTAGGTGGTGCGCAGCTCTCTCGGCGAACGGACGGCTGGGGACAGCCGTCCCACCCTAGATGCAGGACCGAAGGGGCATACGTATCTCTCTCGGCGAACGGACGGCTGAGGACAGCCGTCCCTACCCGAGGCAAGAGGCAGGGGCCGCGGTTGGGCATGCCCCTACCTCTGCTTCGCTTCTTTAAGCTTCGTCGACTTCCAGATCTTTCCTTTGCCATCGACGAGCATGACAGCGAGGCCTTCGCTTTCGGCGAGTTTCTGGGCGGCATCCCAACCCGAGGCGATCATCATAGTGGAACGTCCATCGGCCCCAAAGCAGCGTGGGTAATAGGTGCACGCCATCTCGACGGTAGGGTCGACGGGGTAGCCGGTCTTGGGGTTGAGGATGTGCGAGACCGGCTTACCGGCAGCGAGTTTGCGCGCGCGGTAAAGCCCCGAAGTGCTTAGGGCTTCTTCGCGGAGCATGACGGCCATTAACGTGTGGCGGAGATTGAGCGGATCTTCGATCCCGATTTTCCAGGCCCCGCCGCTCCCCGCCAGGAATTCCCCGCCCACTTCGACGAGAAAATCTTCCTCGTCATGATCACGGAGGATCCGGGCCGCATGATCCGCCGCGAAGCCTTGGAGGACCGAGCCGAGGTCAATCGTCACGCCCGGGTGCGATTTGCGCAGGGTCAACTCTGCCTTATCCAAGGTGAGTTTTTCCCAGCCAACTTTTCCCAGCGCGCTTTTAATCTGCTCGGGAGTCGGGTCAGGGCGCTTGCTGCCAGCGGGGCCGTAGCCCCAGAGATCCGTCAGCGGTGCGACCGTCACATCATAGGCCCCGTGCGAGGTGCGGCTCAGGCCGAGACAGTATTCCATCACCTCGGCAAACTCTGGGGTGATTTCAAAAGGCTGGGTGGACTCGAGCCGGTTGAAGGCGGTCGTCACCGAAGATTCGCGCCAGTGGGAGAGCGTGAATTCGATGCGGTTGATTTCCGTTTCAATTTCTTTTTTTAACGCCCCGGCGTCGCTCGAACTTCCGCGCACCTTGATGGTCCAAGTGGTGCCGAAAGCGGCGCCGTGGATTTCCGTGATCGTCCGCCCCGCCATTTCGCGCGGGAGGACATCGCGGCTTTCCGCGGGCACGAGGAAGACCACCCCCGCCCCGACCGCGAGCAATCCCGCCGCCCAGCTATCGCGGCGCGCCCAGCCATCGGTCTGGCTGGTGGAACGCACCAAGCGGAGGAGGGCCCCGGTGGGGCATCCATATTTACAATAAGCCTGCGGGATAAAGACGGAGGCGATGAGGCCGACGATGGCCAGAATCAGCGGGACGGTGACCGCCGCACCGAGCACCCACGCATCGAACGGCTCGACTTGCCCGGCGCTCCAGCGCGGCCACGCCAAGGCGGCCAGGAAGGCGGCCCCGAGGACGATGAAGGGGAGTTTGCCCAACCACGCGTGTAAACGGGCGGAGACGGGTAAACGGAGGCGTTGCAAGCCCCCGAGCAGCTCCTGGGCTGCCCCGTGGGGGCAGGCTTGGTGGCAGTAAAGCTGGCGGCGGGTGGACCAAGGGGTGAGGAGGGCAATCGCCCCCAGCACGAGCAGGCCCGAGGCTTGGCTCCAAGGGAGGCCGTGGCGACTCCAGCCGACAAACAAGGACAGGGAGAGCAGTTGGCCGAGCCAGAGGCCAAGGCCAGCGACGAGCAGCATCTGCCAAATCCGGCGCAACACGGGCCTGCCGTGCAGCGGCGTAAACGTCATCAGCAAGGCGCCGAGGATGAAGCAGCCCATCGCCACGCGCTTGGCGAGGTCGAGCCGGTCCGGTTCGGCGAGGGATTGACCTTTATAATCATCGGCAAAACGGGCCTTCATCCCGGCTTCAATCCCGTGGCTCGTAAACGTTGCGCCCGCGACGCCGTCGAGTCCCGGCTTACTCAAATCGCGCTTCGCCCATTCGCGGGTAGTCCACTTGGTGAGTTCTTTCAGGAAGACTTCTTCCTCGGGGATGCGGCTGACGTATTCGGCGGTATCGTAACTCGAACGGACCGAAACTTTGCGCAGTTTCAACTTGTCGAGTTCAACGCTGATCAGTGTTTCCGTTGGGCCTTTGTAACCCACGACATCATCCGCCACGGGCGAGGTACGGACGACATAGCCGAGCGAGGAATGATTGGTGCCGTGGACAAGATTCCAGCCGAGGCGGGGGACGTTGGCCTCGAAGCCGGTGGCCTCGGGGAAGCCAGCTTCCTGAATTTCCTTGAGTGAGAGCGGCGTCGGGAAACGCAGGGAGATATAATTACCAGAGAGCCGTTTTTGGATCGATTCGGTGATGGATTGGGCCGTGAGCGTCGAGCCCGCATAGCCTTCGAGTTTCGGCGACGGCTCCGAGCCAGGTTTCCAACCCTTGAGCGATTTCTCAAACTCGCGGTTGTCGCGCAGGGTGTCGACGTGCTCGGGCGTATCTTCACTTGTAAGGATGCGCGTACCAACCACCCGTTCCTGATTATCGAGGGCCACGAGGACGTTGCTCGGCCCGGAGTAGCCCACTATCGCATCGGCGTCGGGGGAGGTCGTGAGCAAGCGGCCGAGATGATTGCCGTAAACATCCTCAACGACGAGGGTGCGTCCCGTCCCAGATTTCAACCGTTTCGCGGTCGGGAAAAAGGCCTTGGCATCTTGCACACTCAGGCGGGTGAGGGCGGAATCGGCGGGCGGGGTCGTACGTTGGAGCAACAGCGCAGCCAGAAGCAGTGCCAGCAGGCGCCATCCTTTGACCAACCAAGCGCTGAGCGACGGCCGAGGCATCCGTTATTTGACGGGGACGATTTGCACCGCGTCGGCCTGCACGCCACCGTTGACGCCTGCGGCGCTGAGAATCACCGCGGCGGCGCCGGGATGGAAAGTGAACACGCCGAGGCTGTGGGCGAGTTCCTTGGTCGCGGATTTCTGGTCGAGCTTGAAGGTGACCGCCGCCTGGTCGTCGCGGATGAGCGTGCAGGGCGTATTACTCGCACGGCTGGGGTGCCCTTGCCAGTAGACGAAGACCTCATATTTTCCTTCGGCGGGGATGGTGAAGTCAAAGCGGGCTTCATTGTCGCCCTTGCCGGCGTACTGGTAGCCCGCGCCGAGGTGCTCCAGGTTGCTGCCCGCTGTCCATTTGCCTTTGAGTTTGGCGGCGGTGTCGTCGACGACGAGGCCGGGCAGTTTGGCCAATTCAGCTTTCTCTTCGGCGGAGAGTCCCGTCACCGTGCCCGGTTTGAGTAAATCCCGATTCATGGCTGCGACGGGGAGTGCCTTGTAATCAGCGATGGTGGTATCGAGCGTGAGGTCGCCGGTCAGCGACGTGCGGCGCATGCGGCCAGGCTGCTCCATGAGTTGGATGAGGGCCGGCAGGTGCTGCTGGTAGACGCCCCGTGGATCGGTGTTTTCGCGGACGGCGAGGTAGGCGGCCTTGCCCACGACTTCGCCCATCATGCCGATGGTGCGCATGACGCGGATGGTGCCGAGGGCCTCGTGCGTGACGGAGATGTGGCGTCCGGCCATGAAGAGGTTGCTAATGTTCTGCGAGTAGAAGAGGCGGTAGGGGAGTGGGTAGCCATTGCGTCGGTCGACGGCGGCTTCGCGTTTGCCGTCGGGTCCGGCGTGGCCGAACTGGGCGCGCGAGATGAAGGGGTTCTCGGGGAACTTGGCGGCATATTGCTCGCGCGGATAATGCAGATCGATGTCCCAGGTCGTCGGCACGCAGCCATCCGCAAAATCCTTCTTCGCGAGCAGGTCGTCCTTGGTCAGCACGAGGTCGCCGGTCAGTAGGCGGGATTCGCGCGGCCCGCCCACGTGCGAGGCCCACTTGAGTTCGGCCGCGGCATATTTTTCTTTATCAGGTCCGGCCTTGAGGGCGCTGAAGGCGCCGTAGATGGCCCGGAAATTCCAGTCGCGGATATATTCCAAGCCGTTGATCGGATCTTGGTCGAAGCCGGATTCCCAGAACCATTCGGCCTTCATGAAAGGTTTGTCGTCGATCTTGGCTTTCGACTTCATCAGGGGCGGGAAATCGCCAACCTGCAGCGGGAGTGCCCACGGCGTGGGGGCCCAAGCAGCGGGCTGGGCTTCGTCCTGATAGAACCACATGTTGGACATCCCCATGCGGCCGGTTTTCTCCTGCGTGAAGGCGGCGCCCGCGTAGGCACCAATCCAGCCATGGCCCGTGGTGTCGGCGACAAACTTCGCATTAAAGATCTTCTGGCGGCCGGTTTTGACGTCGATGGCCTGGACGGCGGCGATCCGCTTGCCGGACATTTTTACCCCCGTGGCATAGTGGCCGAGGAAGAGGGAGATGTTCTTTTCATTGCGCACGACCTTTTCCTTGAGGTCGTCACCAAACGTCTCGGCGCGACCGGGGCTATCCGGGGCGCGATCGCCGATCTCCTCGATGATTTCGCCGAGGTGAGGGTATTTGCCGCGCGTCGTGCCCCCCATCGCCCAGACGCCGATTTCTGAGCTCCCATTGCCGCCGAGTACGAAACGGTCTTGGATGAAAGCGACTTTGAGGGATTGGCGGGCGGCGGAAAGCGCGGCGCCGAGGCCACCGTAACCTCCGCCGACGACGACGAGATCAAAATCTCCGACGTCTTCTGGGCCCTGCGGGTTGAGCTGTTGCTGGCGAAAAACGGTGAGGGCGGCGCCTTCGGGCGGCGTGAAGGCGGGGTCTTTGCTGAGTAGGATTGCGTCGACGCGGCCATCGAAGCCGGTGAGATCGTGGAGGGCGAGTTTGGCGGTGCCAGCGGCGAGGGTGACTTTCCCGGCGAGTTGCCAATGCCATTCCGCGCCTTCGGTGCCGAGCTCGGTCGGGAGAAGCTGACCGTTAATCGCGAGTTGGAAGCGGCCCGGGGTACCGGGGGCGTTCCAGTGGGCGACCCAATCCTTGGTGCGTGCCCACACACGGTATTCGCCGGGCGTGGCTACGATGATTTCTCCTTGGGCGTCGGCGACCGGACGACCGAGGCCGTGGGCCAACAGGTAGGGCGAGCCAACGATGTTGGTGAAGGCCGTATCGAGTTTCCAGCCGCCGTGGGACGCCAGGGATTCAGCTTCCACGAAGAGCGTGGCCGGAGTCGCTTGGGCGTGAGCGGTGGCGGCGGCAAGCAGGGACAATCCGAGGACGGAGAGCACGCGGGGGGACATGGCTGAATAGAAGACGGCAGGGCGAGGGAGTTCCAGCCAGATTCGTGGGGTGGGGGTAAGGGTTCTTTGTTCTTGGTTCTTGGGGCTTTGTTCTTGGGTAGGGCGGGTTGTCCCCAACCCGCCGTTGAGCGGATCGAGAATAGAATCTCGTAGGGGATGCGCACGTCTGTCCGCGAACGGACGGCTGAGGACAGCCGTCCCTACCAGCGAAGGCGGAGCTTTCGAGGGGACACGTGGGCACGGTGACATGGGGGCAAGGGGCGGAACCGAGGACCTGAGGACACGAGGGCCGAGGGGGCAATTAAGGTAGGTCGTGCTCTGCCTCCTCGATGTCTTGAGGTAGGGCGGGTTGTCCCCAACCCGCCGTTGAGCGGGTCGAGGATAGGATCTCTCACGACGAACGTT
>CAIKRN010000251.1 GCA_903829855.1 uncultured Opitutia bacterium | reverse complement strand
GAGAGCAGCGCGAGGGCGGCGAGGGTTGTTTTCATGGGGTGTAGAAAGGGGGACTTACTTGGAAAGCTGACCTTGGCGCTGGAAGGCCTGCCAGTCAGCCGCAAAGGCTGGGTTTAAAAGCCAAGAGGAGGTATTCGGGGAAGCGATAAAGGGCGTCACGGGCAGGTTTTGATAGCCGCCAGGGGTGACCTTCCAATTCTGGCCCAACTGGCCCGTGGCGGGCGATAGGACGGTGAGTTTGACGGGGCCCTGGCGGGGATCGGCATCAGCCGGCACGCGGGCCGCGAAGCTGTGACGAAGGAAAGAGAAGACAAACGGCCAAGTCTTTTCGCCCGGGCCATGGCCGGTCTTGGGCTCCACGGCGTAACTCCAGAGTGCACCCTGTTTTTGGCGCATGGCTTCAACGACGCCCATATTCTGCTCCCGGGAGGGACGGGCGAAGAATGGATCGTCTTCGCCGAAGATGATCAAGCCCGGTACCTGCGCGGCCTTGGGCTGGTAGACTTGGAACGTCGTGCCGGGGCGCATCGAGACCCAGGCCCAGACGCGTGTGCCCTCGACGGCAGGATAAAGAGCGGAGAAGCCCGTGCCATTAGAATGGCCGTAAAGGAAGAGCGGGGCGCGGTTGAGTTCGGGGTGCTGGGCTTGCGCGGCAAAAGCGGCGAGACGCTCATCCAATAAACTGCGCGGCCAGAAACCGCGCTGCATGGGATTGCCGACGAACTTGAAAATTGCGAGGTGCAGCTCGCGGGCGAGCTTACGCAACTCAGGGTGCTTATAAAGGGTCTCGCCGCTACCATGGCCGGACATCACGACGATGCCCCGGAAGTTCGCGACCCCGTCTGGCAACCAAAGGTCGAATTTAACATCCTCCCGCTTCCCTTCCCCCTTGAGCTTCACGGCGTCGGCCCATTGGGCGTCCGTGAGAGGCCAGTCCCAGTGCTGCGAGACGACCTGCGCCGGCGAAGGTGTGCCCCACTTGGCTTCATCGAGGATGAGGCTGGCGGTGGCCTGGCCGCGCACGCTGGTGTTGACGCGAATCCAATCGAGGCAGTGGCATTCCGGTAGCGGAATCGTCTCGGTGATTTCAACGTCGGCAGCGGAGACCAGCGCGGCGACGAGCAAGAGGGAGAGGGCTAGGAGAGGCAGCGCTAGGCGTGTTCTTCGTTCTTGGTTCATTGTTTTTGCAGCGGTCTAAAGGTGGGGACGGCGGAGCCGCGAGGTGGAAGCGGTTGGCGGTTAGCGGTTGGGAATACAGACGAGGCAGCGGTAGAGAATAGGAAGTCGATCGAGGTTCGACTGTCTGTCCGCGAACGGACGGCTGAGGACAGCCATCCCTACCAGCGACGGCAGAGCCGTCGAGGGGGCACGAGGGCTGGAGAGAGGCAGGGCTAGGCCTGTTCTTCGTTCTTGGTTCATTGTTTTTGCAGCGGTCTCAAGGTGGGGACGACGGAGCCGCGAGGTGGAAGCGGTTGGCGGTTAGCGGTTGGGAATACAGACGAGGCAGCGGTAGAG
>CAIKRN010000250.1 GCA_903829855.1 uncultured Opitutia bacterium | reverse complement strand
TTCGACCGCCGAGGTACTGGCGTTCCTGAAGACGGTGCTGGCAAAATAAGCTAAAGGCGGCCATTCCCGCCTCATGCCTGAACGACGCCGCATCGCCGTCATCGGCGGAGGTGCCGCCGGCTTCTTCGCAGCGATTACTTGTGCGGAAAGTCTGGGCGACAAGGGAGCCGTCACGCTTTACGAAGCCACGCCTCACCTTCTAGCCAAGGTACGAGTCTCCGGCGGAGGTCGTTGTAATGTCACGCATGCCTGCTTCGAGCCCGCCGAACTGGTGAAGAAATATCCGCGCGGTGGTCGCGAACTCCTCGGGGCCTTTCATCGCTTTCAACCGCGGGATACCATTGCCTGGTTTGCCGCCCGCGGCGTGGAGACCAAGACCGAAGAAGATGGTCGAATGTTTCCGATCACGGATGACTCCGCGACCATCGCCGAGTGCCTGCTCACCTCCGCCGATAAAGCGGGCGTAACCGTCCGGCTTAAAACCGGCCTCCGGGCCGTCGAGAAAACCGCCACGGGATTTCGGTTAATTCTCACCGAAGGCGCTACGGCTGAATGCGAGCGCCTCATCATCGCGACGGGTGGCAATAAGTCCTCCGGCGGTTTAGCTGTCGCTGAGCACCTCGGGCACTCGATCATTCCGCCCGTGCCGTCGTTGTTCACCTTCCACATCACCGACCCTCGACTCGCAGACCTCGCCGGCATCTCGTCGGAGAACGTGGTCGTTACCGCCCCGGGTACTCAGCTCAAAACAGATGGCCCCGTTCTCATCACCCATGCCGGCCTCAGCGGCCCAGGCATCCTGAAGCTCTCCGCCTGGGGCGCCCGCGAGTTCGCCACGAAGAACTATGCGTTCCCGATCACGATCAACTGGGTACCGCCACAGAATCGCGACTCCCTCATCAAGACACTTTCCGTCATTCGTGAGCAGAACGCCCGTAAGCAAATCACGACCTTCAGTCCCGTAGCGATGCCGCAACGGCTCTGGGAACGCTTCGTGGCAGCGGCGGGCATTGCTCCGACCACCCCTTGGGCGCACGTGAGCAACCCAGGCATCCAGGCCCTCGCCACGCAGCTCACCGCAGCGGAGTTCAAAGTCGAAGGGAAGAGCATGTTCAAGGACGAGTTCGTGACCTGCGGCGGCGTTAAACTATCCGAAGTCGATTTCAAAACCATGGAGAGTCGCCTCTGTCCGGGTCTTCATTTCGCGGGCGAAGTACTGGACATCGACGGCGTCACCGGTGGGTTTAATTTTCAGAACGCATGGACCACCGGCTATCTCGCGGGCACGGCGGCCGCGAGCTAAGCCCTTTCCCCTTGCCCCCAACGGCCCATTCTCCCTTATCCCCCATAATCATGTCCGACTCCACCCCTCCCTTCGAAGGCCCGCAGATCGGCGACACCGTCGAAGGCCTGAAGCTCGTCGCTGTCGGCATCCGCGACACCTTCACCGAAGTACTGCCCGCCCACCGTGAAGCCTTTACGGTCCTCAATGAATGGATGAGTGGCATCCGTCTGTACGACCTCGAAGACGCCCTCGATCTGGAAGCCAATTTCTGGGACGAGCTTCTCGATTGTGATTATGAAGTCGGCGAAGGCGAAATCGAAGGCGAGACCCCAGGTGAACTGGTTACCATTTATGACGTCTGGGTCGATGCCGCCGAACCGGACGCCGCCTTAGACAAGCTCTGCTTACGCCTCGAAGAATTGAAAGCGCTGGCCATTGAGCAGTTACCCGGGGGTTTGCATAACGCCGCCAAGTCACACGCCGCACCGCTGGAGACCCTAAAGCTCCTTGCGCAGTTGGCGGACTAAGGTTGGGCCGGCCTACTTATCGGCGAGCTTCTTCTTGCCGGCCGTCTTGACGACCTGAACAGGTACATCGTTTTTTAAATCATCGCCCGGCGTGCTCCGACCGTGGGCGATGATCTTATCGAGTTCGGCTTTCATCGCGGCGACACGTTCGGGGTACTTATCCTGAAGATTATTCCGCTCGCCGATATCCTGCGAAAGGTCGAACAGCTGCACCGCAGGTAATCCGGCCTCTTCTTTCGTGCCAGGGTGAGGGGCACTCCAACCGCCGGAGCCAGGGCACAGGATGAGTTTCCACTGTCCGTCACGGATGGCGAAACTTCCGTTAATCGACTGACTGACGATACCCTGACGGGCGGCGGCCTTCTG
>CAIKRN010000249.1 GCA_903829855.1 uncultured Opitutia bacterium | reverse complement strand
GCATTTACCAAGGTTGGATTGGGCAGTCGCATGGCCTTGTTCAGCTGCCTTGCGCCACCACGCGAACGCTTGAGGCAAGTCCTTGGCCACTCCAGCTCCGCTGTTATAAAAGATGCCAAGGACATACTGTGCCTCCGCCCACCCTTGCTCGGCTGACTTACGAATCCACCCTAACGCTTGAGGCACATCCTTAGCTACGCCTTGGCCGTGGAATAACATATTACCCAAGTTGTATGCGCCCTCCGGACTGCCGAGTTCAGCGGCCTTACGAAAACACTGCACGGCCTCGGCCTCATCCTTCGGCACGCCGATACCGTTCACATAGAAACGCCCAAGATTACAGTGGGCCTCGACATCCCCTCGGTCAGCGGCCTTGCGCGTCCACTTCACGGCCTCGACCTCATCCTTCGCCACACCTTCGCCGGTGGCGTAGCAATAGCCCAGATTCATTTGTGCTTCCGGATCTCCTTGTTTGGCAGCTTTCAGCAACCAGCTGACGCCTTGTACGGAATCTTTGGGGATGCCCCAGCCCTTGATGTAACAAGCACCGAGCATACCCTGACCGCGGCTGTCGCCTTGGTCGGCCGCTTTGCGAAACCAGACCACTGCCTGTGCCGCGCCTTTCGGCAGGCTTAGATCATCCATCTTGAAAAACTTTCCGACGATGGCGGGATTCTGCTCCAACAATAAATCCATGCCGAGATTTACTTGGGCCTTAGCCAAGCCCTGCTCGGCTGCCTTGCGAGTCCACTTCGCGCCCTCAGTCATATCCTGAGGCACGCCGAGCCCCATCGAATAATGCACCCCGAGAGCATTCTGGGCCAAAGCATTGCCTTGTGCGGCAGACCGCCGGCACCAGGCCACGGCTTGGACGAAATCACCCGAGACTCCTTTGCCTTCACGGAAACAAATCGACAGGTCCATCTGAGCGGCCGCGTCCCCCTTCTCGGCCCTCGCTTTATAGCCCTCAAACGCCTTCACTTCCTCCGGGGACATCCCGGCCATGGCCTTCATCGGCAGCAGCGCCAGCAGGCCGACGGTTGCGACGATCAACCAAAAGCCCGGGGTACGCGGTTTCATATTACATAACTATAACACGTTTCCCGTGCGAGCGAGCATCGTTAATCCTGATGCGGGGTATCGGGGGCTGGGAGCCATAATGGGGTCAGGCCCCATTATGGGCTGGCGGGCCCAACACGGGGTCAGGCCGTTAGTGCTCGTAGCTGTTAGTTAATCCGCCCGTAAGACCAGGATTTAGTAACAGTCTGTTTCACTAACGGCCTGACCCCGTGTTCGCTGCGCCTCCTGGATCTCCCCGTGTCAACTTGCCCGCATGCCAGCTTGCCCCCTCGAAGGCTTCGCCGCGCGGGTAGGGTCGGGACCGCGTCACGACATATCAGTGTCTGCCCTTCATAGGTATTTCCTATCAGCCAACGCGGTCGGACCGTACCCCAAATCACGCCTAACTAAATTCACCTCTTTCCGCGTATTTAGTTACACGCTTCTAAACTACGGTGGGCCAAGTGTTTGGCCCCCTGTATCGTCTTTGCTGATAGTGTATATCGGGATTAACGATGAACGCCTATTGGTTATTTGTGTTATAATAACATAACATGACAACACCACTGTCATTCAATGGACGTTTTAGCCGAAGGGATTTTTTGTTTTCTATCATTATTGGCTCTGGCCTGATGTACGGACTTCTCGAATCGATTGAATTCTTCCCTTCTTCTTTGTCCTTTGAGTTATTTCTCATGAGTTACGGCTGCTTAGCCCTCTTACTCCTATGGTTTATCTGTGCTTCTGGCACCAAACGGTGTCATGACCTGGGCGATCAGGGAATATTTCAGATGGTCCCGCTCTATGTATTCTGGATGGTTTTGGCCAAAGGTGACTCTGGGGTGAATCAGTTCGGCAGACCCCCACGAGATGACGCCGCCGGCGAGGGCGACACCCACTCGCGCACTCCGGGAGAAGCGGAATCCAAGCCTCCAAAATCGGTTTACGTCATAGCCTTGATGACCTTATCGATACTCGGTTTATCTCTCCTGGTGCTATTTCATGGGTCGTCCCGTTCGACTGAGCCTATGTCCCTGGAGCGGCTACTGCGGCGGCTGGCTTACTGGGCCCCAGTTATCGTCGCCTCCCTCGCCGCTTATGGGGTGTGGATGAGGAAAGCCTACGCCGGCTGGGTATTGGCTTTATCGATGGTGCTTTCCATCTGGGCGCAGCTCTGGCTGCAGCAACTCAATTTGAGCAACCCTCTCAAGCTGATCTTCGGGCTGCTGATGGGTAGCCAAGACGGAAGCGGGTTGATGGTCTACTTGCTCGCACCTTTGTACTTAAAGGCGCTGACCTTCCTGTTCGTCGGCTTAGATTCAACGACTCGATGGTTAAAAAACGGGCCGCTTGTGACCGAGTGGCAGCCCAGGGGCCGTAATCCGATCAAATTAACCGGAGGTGGGCTGATGTTAGCGGTCATCGCGATATTCGCCATGGCCAATGCCCCGACGGCGTCAGCGGCCGAAAAGACGCCTGAAGAAAAGAAACTTGAGGCGCGGGAGGAATTCAATCTCGCCAGCCGCTATCGGAGCGGTGACCGAAGCCGTGGAATTGCGAAGGATCCGGCGGAGGCGGTGAAGCATTATCTGAAGGCGGCAGAACTCGGTAATCCTAACGCACAGAGATGGTTGGGGGATTCTTATCAGCACGGCTTTTACTTTTACGGTGAAGGCAATGAACACAAAGGGCGGATCTTGTCGGAAAAGAACGAGGTGAAGGCGGTGAAATGGTACCGCAAGGCGGCAGATGGCGAGGTCGACTTCGCTTTTGCGGCGGGCGACCTCGAAATAATGGCTGAGAGAATCGCCGACCGGGAAGCTTTTGCGTCCGGTGTGCCGTTGGTGGCGAGCATCGAATTCTTCAAGGTGCAGGCCATGTCCGGAGATAAGGAAGCCCAGTACATGCTTGCCCATGCCTATGCCTTCGGCGTCGGCGTCGAGGAAGATGACGTGGAGGCTTATGCTTATTACGCCCTCGCGGGCATTGCATTCATGGAGTTCGGAAGCATCAATGCGAGCGAGGTCAGGGCTAATTTCGCTAATCCTTTTCCTATGGATCAGCTCGATATTCCTTCAAGGATTGCGACCGCTGGGAAGGCCCGGCTGATCGAACTGAAAGCCTTGATGAAAGGGATGAATCCCGGCGATAAGCCTGCGCTGACGACAGAAAATCATGACTTGCCGCCCCTGGAACGAAGGTCATCGGCCTCGTCAGGTCGTCGAGGCAGGGACGCTCCGGTCTTCGCTCTGCGAAGCCGCAACAATCTCTCCGAGCCGAGTCATTTTATGGTCATATCGCGAATTCCGAATAATGTGGAGAACAGGCTGATGTGGTGGATACATGCCGCCGAACAAGGCGACAAGATCGCGCAAGGTTACCTCGGGCTTCACTACCTATCCACGAACGATCTGTTACAGGCCAATGTCTGGTTTCGTAAGGCCGCCGACCAGGGCGACGCGATTGCCCAGAACCAGCTTGGCTATGCCTACGCCATCGGAGAAGGCGCGAATAAAGATGCCATCGAGGCCTATGCTTATACGCAAGTCTCGGGCGACAAAGAAGATCTGGCCGTCATCTCCTCCCGGATGACGCCTGCAGAAATCGTCGCCGGACAAAAGCGTGCGGATGAAATCCGGAAGCTGATCGAATCCAATGCGGCCATGAATAAGACCAAGGCCTTGGCGTTACCGGTGGTACCCGTCGCCAGAATGTCGGCGGATTTTCAAGCGTTGCTCCACAAGGCCGAGCAAGGCGATCCTATCGCCCAATGTCAGTTAGGAAGGGGCTACGATTGTGGCTTTTCGGAGAACAAGACGCGCGGAGAAGCGGGGTTCCCGAAGCGGGATGAGACCGTCGCGTTGGTTTGGTATCTTAAGAGCGCCGTCCAAGGCAATGTCGAGGCAACCCGGGCGATGTCCGATAAGTCGCACTTTAAAAACGGCCGGTCAATCCAAGCTGGAGATGACGACGCTCTCGCTGAACAAATCAAATGGTCTCTGCTCAGCAGCGGCTATGAGAAGGACTCAAAGCGCATAACAAACAATAGCGGCATCGTGATCACGGATAAAATCCGGGCCGACGGAGAACTCCGTGCCAAAACCTTCCGTGATCAGAACAAGTTGGTCGCCAAGTATTCGGAGGCCTCGAAGGCGGCCGACCTGGCGACGTTGAAGGCAAAAGCCGAAGCCGGAAGCGCCGAGGATCAATGGATTTTAGGCAATCGATATAACCTGGACACTTCTGATGGCGGTCACGTGGCTGAAGCCCTGAACTGGTGGCGGAAGGCCGCCGACCAAGGCCATGCTAAGGCGCAAAATAACCTAGGACATTGCTACGCTTCGGGCACGGGTGTGTCCAAGGATCCTGCCGTGGCCTTGTCGTATTATCGAAAATCCGCCGATCAGGGGAACGCGGTCGCCCTCAATAACATGGGACGATTCTATGCCCTGGGTGTCGACGTGCCCAAGGATGAGGTCCAAGCCTATGCTTACTGGAGCGTTGCCTCCAAGAAATCTCAGACTTCGAAGGTGAATCTTTATCAACTAGAGACAAGGATGACCAAGGAATCGGTCCTTCTGGGGCAGCAACGGGCGAAGGAACTGGGTAAAGTCATCGCAGCCAACATCCCTGCCGGCACGAAAGAAACAACGAGTTCATCCCCTTATTCGCCTTCGGGCCTGAAGGGCGTTTTCTATGCCTCTAAGAACGGCGTCCAGCTCCACGTGGTTCTGCCGTGGTTGCCGATAAATGCCACTCGCGGAGCCGGACTGATTCTATATGTCCAGATACTTAACGATTCAGGGCTCAGATACGACGCTCCAGGGAAACAGCTCTCGAGGGGCCGAGGATTTGGTGATACCGAGGTCTCGATTAATCTCTTTACCGAGACGACATGCCGTGCGGGAGACAGGTACCTCATCACGCTTCGGGGCTATGGAGGTTATGTTTCAGCGCTCGCCATTGATTATCCCGACTCCCCGCGATCTCTTCCCCAGCTTCCTTCGGAACGCTGATCGCTTTCCCGTCACCGGGATCGCCTGTATGTGTGTGGGGGGGGGCAGCACGCGGTGCTATACCCACCTCGAGGCAGCACTGTCGTGACGAGGCCCCGACCCTACCCATTAAAGGTATTGGTGGTTAGCGGTTGGCGGTTGGGAACTCAGGCGGAGTGCTTTGCATCAATCCATTCAGTCCTCGATTCAGCCCTCAATGCAGTGATCTACCCAGTCCTCTCGCGTATTGCCTTAACCCTCCAATTCTACCTCAATACATATGAGTCCGAGAGCGCGCCAGTCGCGCGGGTAGCACTCCCTAGGGGCCGCAGCAATGCGGCCCCTCCCTATTGGGTGAGGTTTACTACTCGCTGACGCCTCCACCAAATTCCGACTTGTCGTTAGAACCCTCTCGCCTAATTTTACTTCAGGTTTGGAAGTCGGCGTAGGCCGGCGGAAATACCTCCAAAGGGGCGCGTCAGCGCCCCTTATCATTTTCAGCCGTCGGCATCGGAATTAACCCCTATCGACTTGGGCTTGCACTGGGGCCGTCGTCAGGCATCTTTGAATACGAACCACCTGCCCAAGATTCGTTGGCTCAGGCGGTGCCTTCGGGGCGAATCAGACAATACGTCCGGTTCGCCCCTTCTGTGGAATAGGGCGACTCCCCATCCATTTCTTCCTTGGCGGTTAAAGCTCAGTTTGCCAAATTAACAGAGGACTGGGATTTCTCGGTCGGAAAGGCGGGCGACGTTTAGGCGTCACCGCCTTTTTTGTTTTCGCTCCAGCCGATAAGGCGCCGTCGCACTTCGCGTCTTGCCTTGTACCTGCAATTCTGCCTCAGTGCACGTGAGTCCGAGAGCGTGCTAGTCGCGCGGGTAGGACTCCCTAGGGGCCGCAGCGATGCGGCCTCTTCCTATTTAAGTCCAGATGATGCCGCCGGTCAGCCTAGTTGCCATCCGCACGAGTTGCCGTGGCTGTTCGTTTCTGAAGTGCGCATTCGGCTGAAGGCTCTGCCTCAGTAGGTAGGCGATCAGGTCTGAAATCTGAATGAATCGAGAGTGCCGTGAGTCGATGTGGATGGGGTCTTCGATCAGCCTTGCCGATGGACCTTGTGCGTTTGGGCCTTCGTCTTCCTCGCGAAGATGCACCGCCTTGAGGACTGCCTTACGGTCAGTCACATCTGTCAGGAGCATGATCCTCTCTGAGGTGCGATTTTCTGCTTCGCCGACAAGTTTCGCCCAAGCAGGACGTAGAATCTCTCCTCCGGACTGTTTATCCCTTCCGATCGCTAAGAACTCTAGTTTTGGCTCACGGGAGAGTTCTTTTAGTAACCAACGGATGGCACGCACTCTTTGCCAGGCTTCCAGTCCTAGATAGGTGTGCGCGCCCCCGAGGAACTCAGCTGCATGGATTTCGACCGCGAAATCGAGGCCGAGCTTATCCTTCATTCTGCGCCTGGCCCTGTTGATGCGAGCGAGGATATTATGCCACGAGTCCTCGGGCACCATGACGGCCACCAGGAGATATTCACGGGTCGGCGAATTCGTTAAGCCTGTATCTCCGCTCTCATCCACATAGACCAGATGCATCCCTCACCCATCGCCCGCAGCCTATCTTCCCGCAATGTAGGGAATGCCTCAGGCGAAGGCGGAGCAGCTTCATGTAGCGGACCTGCCCGGCTCCTGCACCTGAACACCCGGGGCCGCCACCCGCCACCTGAAACGTGTGAACTAGGTCAGCACGCAGTGCCGACCCACCCAGAAGGCAACGGGTAGGGACGTGATTGCCATCACGTCCGTTCGGGACGGTACATTCGAACGTAAACCTAGCTAGGCTAAGACCCGATGACTTCCGGCCGCGGTCTCAAACGGACGCGACGCAGTCGCGCCCCTACCCAATGCACTAGGGCAGCACGCGGTGCTGCCCCTACCCGTTGTATCGGGTCTATTCAGTCCTCGATTCAGCCCTCAATGCAGTCATCGACGCAGTCCTCTGCGAAAGGCATCACCGTGCCCACGCGAACAAGCTTGGTTAATCCTAAGCGGGGGGCTCGGGTGGGGCTTTCATTGCAGGGTCGAGATTCATGGGCGGCGGTTCATTTCCCGGCCTATGCCCTGTTGGGTTGACGCCGTTCTGTGCCGGCTGTTTCGGGGCACCCATCTGCCCGGCTAAGCCGACTTGGTCGGCGGGTAGATTGTCGTCCGGGGAATAAGCTTTCTTGATCACACCGAACACGACTACCGCGAGGATGATTACCGCGCACGAGCCCAAGGTTCCCACCGGGTTACGGATGACGTCCACGATGAATTCCACCAAGTGCACAAAGTCGCCAAAATCTGAAGCAATCATCATAAGTAGCTTTGAAGTTTTTCTCGGGCGCGAGTTTGGTTAGTCCTGCGAGGGGGGCTCGGGTGGGGCTTTCATGTTGGGGTCGAGCTTCATGCGCGGTATTTCATATTGCGGCTGATAGCTTGGGGCTTTTTGGAATTCCTGCGGCGGCCGTTCCGTGGTGATTTGCTGCCCGGCGGCGATTTGGGCGGCAGCCAATGCTTCTTCCGCGGGGTCAGTTTTTTTGAGTAAACTCCGCACGTAGACCCCGGTGATGACGATCACTAAAATTACCGTCATGCCCACGGGGTCACGGATTAACTCCACCCAAAAGCTATCGGCTAAAGTTATCATAATAGATAACTATAACACGGTTACTGGACTAGCGAGCATCGTTAATCCTGATACGGGCTATCGGGGGCTCTGTCTCGAGGTAGGGCGGGCTCGCCGAGCCCGCCGTTGAGCCGGATGTGGTTCGGGTCTCCTCCGGCGAACGGACGGCTCGGAGAGCCGTCCCTACCCCAAGGCAGCCTGCGTTTACGACCCCCCTGGAGGATTCGTTCACTCCCCGGGCTTCTTCTCTGCTGGTTTGGCTTCGATTTTCTTCTGTAGGTCATCCGCGATATTCCGGGCTTCGCGGTCACCCTGTTGGGCGGCTTTACGATACCACTTCACCGCCTCGCCGTGATCCTTCGCCACACCCTCGCCGCTGGCATAGCAATAGCCCAGATCCTTTTGTGCTTCCGGATCTCCTTGTTCGGCGGCCTTGCGATACCACTTCACCGCCTCGACCATATCCT
>CAIKRN010000248.1 GCA_903829855.1 uncultured Opitutia bacterium | reverse complement strand
CGGGGTGACCTCGCTCAAGTAAAGGAAGGAAGGCGAGCACAAGATGAGTTTGACGGCATCGAGCGCCGCCTGTCGTGGGCTGGCTTTTTCGGCGAGCCGTTGCTCAACCATTTTGCGAATCGGCGTGCGGTCGGTGTCCTGCAGCGGGCGTCGATAGGCTTTCGCCGCAAACGTGAAAAGCTGCTCGAGCGCGCGGTCGGGCTGGAAGCCATCGCTGCCGAAGACGGCGACCTCTTCGGCGCCGCCCGCCGGCTCGGCGACGGGCCCCTGGACGACGATCTCGCTGATGCGAATGTGCGGCAGTTTGCCTTCCTTGAGGATATTATCCCGGCCGACGCCCGAGGACCCGATCGGTCCTTTGAACTCATCTTTGTAGCGTCGATTGATCGTGAGCACCGAGGCGCGCGATTCGTAGGGGCCGTTCGGGAAGATGAAGCGAGGGGTCTGGCCGGCCTCGAGCCAGACGCGGAACTTCAGCCGGGTCGGCGTGTTGTCGGGCACCACGCTGCTGGCGAGGAGCGGCTCGATGGCCTGCGGATAATGGATGTGGCCCTTCGTGACGTCGCCCGGCACGACGCCGAGGATGAATGGCTCCGACAGATCGATGCCGAAGATGGTGGGGTCGTAATGGGTGTCACGGTGCATCGCCGTCGCCTCGACCTCGAGGTCGTAGAGGCCAGAGATCGGCACGCCTTGCTTAAAGTCCTCGATGTGCCCGTAGCCGCCCTGACGGGTGTCGGTGTTCGGTTGCTCGTAGAGGTTGAGGTAGCGGAAGTTGAAGGCGCTTTTGTGCGAGCCGTAAAGCTCCTCGTACTGGACGAAGTTCTTGTTGAAACGCCAGGTCTTCGGCGCAGTGGCCGGCTTGCCGAGGCGGGTTTCGACGAGTCGGTTGGCGGACAGGAAATACTGGTCGACCAAGAAACCCGATGTCACCAGCGACTGACCAATTGTATCCAGGTGGCGGGCGGTCTTTTCCTTGGGAAAGTCGGCGGTCAGCCCGAGGGTGTCGATGCGGCGACCGAACAAGGTCGCGAGTGTGTTCTCATATTCGCGGTTAGAGAGACGGCGTAGGACGGTGTGCGAGCCGGAGCTCTGCAGGGTGGTCTCGGCCGCCGCGGTGCCGTCACGCAGGGCGCGGATCGCCATGAGGCGCTCATCGTCGGTAGGCTGGGTGGCCTTCTTCGGCGGCATGTCGCGCAGCGTCAGCTGGTCGATGATCTCGCGTGCCTCAATCACCTTGGGCAGCGTCTTCAACGGCAGCGCGAATTTGTCGAAAACACGGTCGCCCTTATGGGCGTCGGCATCGTGGCACTCCGAGCAGTAGCGGCCCAGAAACTGTTCGACGGACTTCGTCGGCGCCTCGGCGGCCTGCATGGGGGCGACCGCAAGGACTGCGGAGACGACCAGCAGGTTTCGGAATGCCGGCATCGACGTCACGACAGAGGTCCGGTGTCCGGATCAGGCGAACCGTCCCGTGCTGCTACCGAAGGCGTGCGTCTCGACGCCCATCTTCTGGGCGATGTCGACGAAGAGGTTGCAGAGCGGTACCTTGTGCTTCACCTCGCGTGCGACTTCGCGGAAGCTGCCATGCTTGTAGCCGCCGCCAGCGAGGAAGATTGGTAGGTCGGTATTGCGGTGGGAGTTGGCGTCGCCCATACCGCTGCCGAACAGTACGGTGGTGGAGTCGAGTAGCGTGCCCTCGCCGTCCTTCATCTGCGTGAGGCGGCCGACGAATTTGGCGTATTGCGCGACCTGATAACGCTCCAGGGTGATGAGGGAGGCGATGGACTCGGGGTCGTTGCCGTGGTGGGAGAGGCCGTGGTAGTCCTTCTTGATGCCGAGGTTCTGGGGCAGGAAGTCACCGCCAATTTCCAGCGTGGCGATACGGGTGCTGTCGGTCTGCAGGGCGAGTGCGATGAGCTCGTACAGGAGCGGTAGGTCGTCAACCGCGTTGCGGTTGGCCGGCTTGGCGAAGGGCGCCGCCGGTTTCGGGAGATGGGTCCAGCGCTGGCGCAGTTCGAGGCGCTTCTCGACGTCGCGTACCGAAGTGAAATACTCTTCGAGCTTGGCCTTGTCCTCTTGGTTGACCTGTCCCGAGAGGCGCTTCGCCTCCTCGCGCACGGAATCGAGGATCGAGGCCTGCACGTGGTTTTCCTGCTCGCGCCGCGTGCGACGCTCGGCGGAGTCGCTGGCGAAGAGCTTGTCGAAGAGTTCGGCCGGGTTGGTGATCGGCGGCACGCGCACGCCGGCCTTCGTCCAGGCGAGCTGGCAACCGCCGTGGATGCCGCCTTCGGAGCCGACGGTGAGCGAGGGGAAGCGGGTCTGGTGGCCGATCTCTTCGGCCAGGAACTGATCGAGCGAGACGTTGCCGCTCGGACGGTTCTGAGCCTCGGAATTCAACACACCGGAGAGGAATGAATGCACTGCGAAGTGGCCGCCTTTGACGCCGTGGTCGAGGCCGCGGAAAACGGTCATCCGTTCGCGCTGCTCCCAGAGGGGCTCGAGGAGGGTTGTCTTCTCAAAGTCGCGTCCGGTGGTGGTCGGGAAGAGCTGCTTGGTCTGGAATCCGAGGAGGTTGCCGATCGCCACGAAGCGGCGGGCGCCGATGCCGGCCCCTTTGGCGACCTGCACGGTAGGATTGCCACTGAGGGCCTTCGCACTGAGTGAGCAGAGGCCGGGGAGAGCCAGGGTGGCTCCCATGGAGCGGAGGATGAAACGTCGACGATTCATGTCAGGGGGTGGCAAAGCTTGGGGTCTCGTTATCTTGCGGCATCCGGACTTCCCGATGCGAGCCTTTCCTTGGCTGGCAGGGTGTTACGGATGAGGGGTGGGGCATGGTGCCGAATCTGGGGTGTGGGATGGTTAGGCTCCTACCCCTTACAGACAGACCGTTACCCGCTAAGTTCCCCCCTTACAGCGAAGGCTTCGGCCCAGCTACTTGGCTTTCGGGGGGTAGATTGGGACCGGAGGGTCGCAGGCGATGACTTCATCTCCGCGCCAGCTGAGGTGGAACTGTCGATGGCTCACGGGCATCTCCTCGGTGGTCTGCTTCTCGGGCAAGTCGTGCCGAAGCTGGATGATCTGTCCGGTTCCCTTTGCGACTACCAGATAATGGCCGTCCCAGGTCAGCGGGAGATCCTTGCCGTCGGCGGCCAGGCGCACGGAAGACCTAGTCGCCCAGCCGGGTACGCGGATACGTAAGGCGCGGGCTTCCTTGAGGGTGATTTCAAGCGTGGCCTCTTTCGCGCGTTGGCTGCGAATGGAGATGGCAGGTGTATCGATATCGAAATGCAGGTTCACCGTGAGGACGCCATCCGGTGTGGTGGTAACGATGTTCTCGTGGATGTCGGCGAGCGAGTGGACCACGGCGGCGAAGACGTCCAGGATGGAAGCCTTTCCGAATGGATGGCTGTAGACGCCCCAAGCGCCGTCGTTACGGGGGCGGGTAGCGTCGCTGATCTGCGAGGGTAGAATTCGGGCGCGAACGAGTCTTTCGACGTCATCGAGTAGGTCGGTCTGGCCATCACGTAGAGCCAGCCACAGCGCGAGCTGGGCGATGTCCCCGCAGCTGGCATG
>CAIKRN010000247.1 GCA_903829855.1 uncultured Opitutia bacterium | reverse complement strand
GCCCGTCGCTCGCGGTTATTATACAGGTTCGCTCGGCTGGATTGGTGCTTCGGGTGACCTTTGCCTCAATATCATTATCCGTTCTCTTTGGATGACCGAAGGCCGATGTTTCGTCCAAGCCGGCGCCGGCATCGTGGCTGACTCCGTGCCCGCTGCGGAATACGCCGAGAGCCTGCGGAAGGCGCAGGCTCCTTTACTCGCCGCCGCTCGGGCGGCCTTACGCCCATGATTGGCTGGCGCAACGGAGAGTGGGTCGAGTTGCCCGATGGCGCCGAGGTTTCTGCATTACACGCCGGCCCGTCTCTTTTCGAAACCTTTGCCTTACGCGCCGGAAGCATTGAATGCCTGCCGGATCATCTCGCCCGTCTCCATCTCGCCTGTCCACGTTTAGGATTAGACCCGATTCGGCTTGTCTTGGGTGCCGCGGCGAATCCGGTGGCTTGGCTTGGTCCGGTCCGCGGGCTGATGGCTCGTACCGGCCTAACGGACGCGGTGCTGCGCCTCATGGTCGCCGCCCGACCCGATGGAATGGCGACGGAGTGGCTGACGGCGCGACCGCTTCCCGCCACTCCTGCGGCCATGGATCTTTTCATTCTGGGCACACGTCGCAATGCACCCGAATGGTTACCGCGGCCCAAAAGCGGTCCGTGGCGAAATTCATCAGATGCTTGGCGTGAGTTGCGCGGCTTTGCCAATCGCCCTAATGCCGAAGGCATCCAGCTCGATGCCCAGGGCAATGTTTCAGAATGCACAAGGAGTTCGTTAGCGTGGTGGGATGGAGCGGCTTGGTGTTTCCCCGCGGTTGCCACGGGTCGCTTGAGCGGCACCGCCGCCGCCCAGTTTCGCGGAGTGCTTGGGACGGCCGGCCGCGCGGTTCGCGATGTCGCGAGTCCTTTTCCTGTGCACGCCGAATCTATCGTTGTACTGAGGTCGACTTTTGCTGGCGGGGCGACGCTCGCAGCTTCCGTGTCCGATGAGCGGCGAGCAACCATCTGGACCGCGAATAAGCACCAGCTTGAAGCGATGGACATGCTGGCCGCCTTGGCGGCTTGGCGGGCTCAGCGCTGCATCAGCCTGTCGTAGACGGGCAGGGCGGTGGCCAGCACGAGCAACGCCAAAAAGACCACGCTAACCAAGGTCGAGAAGCACATAGCGACCAGCAGCGAAGCCATGCGTACGACGCCGTCTTCGTCTTTTTTGAAATGGGCACGGATGGCCAAAAGCGTGGCGATACCACCGAGGGCGAGCAACAAGTCGAGCGCCCCGGTGAAGTGATCGAAATAAAAACGGGTCAGTCCGGGTAGTCTGCCCGGCTCGCCGTTAACCGCGAAGGCTAGGACGGGTTGGGCGCGGAAGGCGATGGCTCCGGCAGCCGCGGGGAGCGCTGCGGTCAGGAAGACGGATAGGGCCGAAATTAGCTGGAGCTCGCGCGGGGTCATAAAGTGAGTATTCCGTGTGCTGGCAGAGGGTCAACTTCGGGATTCTCCCTCGCCAAGGCGCCGTCGGCGGTTTAAGAGAAAGGCACATGGACGCTTGGTTTCTCTGGCCGATTTTCATCCTTCTGAATGGCAGCGCTGCCGGGTTTTCGCTCGTGGCTGGAGTGGTCGCGGCGCTCTCACATACGGAACTGGAAGAGCTTCGCCGTCAGGATGCCAAGGCAGCCGTCTCGATTGAACGTTCCCGGGGTGATCAAGGGAACACCCTCGCTGCGCTCGAGGTACTGACGGCCGCCTTCGTCGGTATGAGTGCCCTGATTGGCGGTATCCTGGTGGGAGAGCGGTACCTTCTTCCAGGCAAGTCATCGACCTGGCAGCTGGCGCTCCTGACCGTCTTGGGGGTGATCGCGGTCTCTTTCATTATGGCTTGGCTCACGGTGATGTTGCCGCGCAAAGTTGGCATGCATTTCCGGGTTCATCTGGCGCCCCGCATTGCTGCTCCGTTGAAACTCGTTCGCGGTGCTGCGAAAATTTTACGGATGTTCGGTAAGTTGCACGACTCCCTGGCGCCTCCGGAAGAGCCGGGGATTGATCGGGCGGATGCGGATATCGGGAGTTTTGCCCAAGCGGCTGCCCGGGAGGGCAAGATCACCCAGGCGGAAAGCAATCTTGTCTCCAACGCCGTGCGCCTCGACGACATTCCTGTCTCGCAGGTCTTAACGCCTCGCCCGGTTGTCACCGCGATCGAGGCAGATTTAACGGTCGCCGACGTGCTGCGGCTTTATCCGAACGTACCCCACGGCCGCATGCCCGTCTGGGAGCAAAACCCGGACCGCATCGTCGGCGTCGTCCGCCGTCGGGATATCCTCAAAGCCGCCGGCGAAAATCGCCGGGAAGTGCCCATTCGTGAACTGATGGCCAAGGCGCACATCGTCCCCGAGAATGCGACGCTCTCTGATGCGCTGCATGATTTAGTGCGCGCCCATCAGCACCTAGCGGTGGTGGTGGATGAGTTTGGTGCCTTCGCCGGGGTGATCACATTGGAGGACATCTTTGAATCTTTGCTCGGCATTGAAATTTACGAGAAGGATGACCCGCATCCGGACATGCGTGAGCTGGCGCGCCAACGCGGTCATCGCCCAGGCCGCCGCTCTGGCCCAGAAACCTCCCCGAAGGCCGCCACATGATCGGCGGCTTCTTGGCCTACTGGGTTCACGACCTCGATCCGGTGGCGATTCATTTCCCGCCCAGTTGGGGGCTGCGTGGTATTCATTGGTATGGCCTGGCCTATGCCGCTGGCTTCGCCATCGCGGCGTACCTCCTTGGTCGCTGGCGCCGGGCAGGCCTAACGCCGCTCCGCGATGTGCATGATGAGTCGGCGCTGATTACCGCCATCATGATTGGGACAATCACGGGCGGCCGCTTAGGCCATGTGCTCCTCTACGCTCGCGCGGAATTCGTCGCCGACCCGATGATGGTGTTTCGCGTCTGGCAAGGCGGGATGGCCAGCCACGGCGGCTTCCTGGGGGTCTTGCTCGCCGGTCTCTGGTTTGCGCGCAGTCGCAAGCTGGCATTTCTCCCGCTGGGAGATTTGCTCTGCGCTCTCGCCCCCGCCGGTTTACTTTTCGGGCGACTCGCAAATTTCGTGAACGGCGAACTGGTGGGCAATCCGTCGACCATGCCTTGGGCCGTCATCTTTCCGCACGAGAGCCCGCTCCCACGCCACCCTTCGCAGTTATACGAAGCCTTCGGCGAGGGGCTATTGCCGCTGCTTTGGGTCTGGTTCCGTTATCCGCGGCGACTCCCGCCCGGCCGACTCGCCGGCGAGTTCCTACTGCTTTACGCCGCCGCGCGCATCATGAGCGAATGCTTCCGCTCGGCGGAAGATGGCTACATCCTCGGGTTGACGGCGGGACAGTTCTGGACGTTGCCGTTTGTGGTACTGGGCTCCATCCTGGTGTTCCGTACGCGCCGCTCAGTTGAATGATGTTGCCCGTGGGGGCCGGGGGTGGGAGAAGTTCACCGCACCATGATTGCCGTTCCGTTGCTTGACCTAGGCCCGCAGAACCGAGCCCTCGAGGCCCAGTTCGAAACCGCCTTTCGCGAAGTGCTCCGCTCCAATATGTTCATCATGGGGCCACGTCTGGAGGCTTTCGAAAAATCATGTGCCGATTTTCTGGGAGTGAAGCACGCCTTGGGAGTTTCTTCAGGCACCGACGCCCTGTTGCTCGCGCTGATGGCCCTGGGCATCGGTGAAGGCGACGAAGTCCTGATTCCCTCCTTCACCTTTTTCGCCACCGCCGGCTCCGTCGCCCGTTTGGGGGCCTCTCCGGTGTGGGTCGACGTTGACCCCCATCACTTCAATATCGATCTGGCCGATGCCGCCCGAAAAGTTGGCCCGCGCACCCGGGCGATCATGCCGGTGCATCTCTTCGGCCAGTCTTGTGACCTGGATGCCCTGCAGGCTTTTGCCTCCGCCCATAACCTGAAGGTCATCGAAGATGCCGCTCAGTCCATGGGAGCTCGCTGGAAGGGTCGGAGCACCATGTCCTCCGGCGATTTCGGCGCCACGAGCTTCTTCCCTTCCAAGAATCTCGGCGGCATGGGCGATTCAGGCCTGGTGACGACTTCTGATGACACTTTGGCTGAGCGCGCCCGGATGCTGCGCGTTCACGGGATGCAGCCGAAGTATTATCATCGTGAAATTGGAGCGAACTTCCGGATGGATCCCCTCCAGGCCGCCTTGGTGCATATCAAGCTGCCACATCTGCCGGGCTACAACTGTTCGCGCGCGGGCAATGCCAACTTCTACCACGCGAGCCTCAAGGGTCGCGCGGGTATCGTCGAGAATCGCCCGGGTGCCGATAAGGCCGCGAAGATCCTGCTGCCCATCGACTTCTCCGGGCAGGGCATCTGGAATCAGTTTACGCTTCGCGTCCCTCATGGTCGACGTGATGCGCTCAAGGCCTTCCTCACCGTCCGCAAAATTGGCTGCGAAATCTATTACCCGATTCCGTTGCACCGCCAGGAATGCTTTGCCGGCAAGAGTTATCGCGGAGCCGACAGTGCGAAGGTCTCGGAATTACTCGCTACGGAAGTATTGAGCATCCCGATCTTCCCTGAGCTTGGCAGCGAGCAGCGTCAGTGGGTTGCCGACTCGCTTGCGGATTTCGCGGCCGGTAAGACGGAGTGAGCCGAGGTAGGGACGCCACTGCGTGGTGTCCGTTCGCGGCGCAACGTAGGTGTCCGATGAACGTAGCTAAGCCCCGAAGACTTCCAGTTGCCGGTTTCAAAAGGACGCGACGCAGTCGCGCCCCTACCCATCAACTATGCCGCTTAGAAGAACCGCACCGTCTTGATGCGCATTTTCTCGTGCTCCGCATCGGTGCACGGTGCGTTGATCGGCACGGAAGGGGCTTGGTCATTCGGCACCACTAGGCCGTTAGCGAGGAGGTATTGTTCGACTTCAGCGCCGGAGATGTCGGGCAGCATGACGCCGTTGACTTCGACGCACGGGGAAAGTCGTTGGCCACTCTTCTCCACCATCTCGGCGTAGTTGGACGGGTTGTTGATGATATCAACATCCTGATAGTTGAGGGCATACTTCGCCATGATTGCGCGAACGCCGTTGCTCCAGCCACAGCTGGGTTTGAGGTAACAGCGGATATTCATGACCACACCAATGGGCGGGGGAGGACTGGGAATCAAGCCCGCCGACCTTTTTTCGGTGCATTTTCCGATGCCACCGGTACCACCACGGGCTCATACCAGTAGCCAATCCCGTGAATCGTCCGGAAACAGTCGAGGGCGCGACCAAACTCCGCGTAGGCCTCACGAATTTTCGCGATGTATTGATCGAGTGAGCGGCTGCGCACATCAGCGTGCACCCCCCACACCGCATGGATCAGGCTATGGCGGCTGATGATGACGCCGGGGTTAGCGTGAAGGTGGTAAAGGATGCCGACTTCTTTGCGTCCTAATTTGCGTCGGCGATTACCCGCGAAGATGAGTTCGAGGCGTTCCGGATGCACTTCGGCGCCATTGAAGACAAAAATGCCCGTGCCGAGGTCGGCGTTATCAGTGAGGCGACTGTCTCCGGAGGTTTCGCTGCGGCGCAACACGGCGTGGATGCGGGCGATGAGCTCCTCTGGGTGATGCGGCTTGCCGATGAAGTCATCCGCGCCCGCTTCGAGGGCCTGGGCGACCTGCGGCCCGCTGCGTTGAGCCGACAGAAAAATCACAGCGGGGGCATGATGAAGCCGCCGGATTTTGCTGAGCAGGAGCAAGCCATCCAAGTCGGGCAGATTCGGATCCAGCAACACCATGTGGACATGATGCTCCCCGATAAATTTCAGGGCGGTCGCGCCTTTATGAAAAATTTGGGAAGAGAATCCAGCGGTCTCCAGTTGGTCGGCGATGTTGGCCGCGAGGCTACGATCGTCTTCAATGATGACCACCAGTGGCTTCTGCTTGGGGCTCATGCAGAATAGGGGGTTGGGTAAGACTAGGGGGTAAATACATATGTAAAAAATGACGGGAGGTTGCCAAGCCCATTAAAGCGACCTATCTTAGGGCTGTATGCGTGAGACTCATTCAACCAAGCCGACCAATCGCTGGGGACTCTTATTGTTTCTACTGATATTCATTGGCACGGCCTGGTGGGGTGGGGCGGTGTTGGCAAAGAACGGGGCCAAGAAGTCGGAGGGGAAATCCAACAACCCGTACGTCGATCAAAGCCTGTTTGGGCGCTAACTCCCCCTGTTTGCAGGCCCAGCATCAGGTTTTCCAAAAATCTTGACCAGCGGGGGTTCGTTATTAAGTTCCGCACTTCCACCGACCGCCCCCTTCGTCTAGCCCGGTCCAGGACACCTCGTTTTCACTGAGGTAACTGGGGTTCGAATCCCCAAGGGGGCGCCAGGTGGAAGTCTTTAAGCTTATCCCCCCCGGGGGAGGGCCCAGTAATTACCCCTTGCCATAGTTCAAAAATTATTGAATTGTCTGGGCGGTCCCTACCCCGGGGTCCCTGTTTCCATGAAGCCACCTTCAGAAAAGACTGCCGGCCGGCGCACTAGCCGCCCCTCATTTGAGCCCCTCCAGCCTCACGAGATCGAGCTGGCGGATTTCTTTGTTCGGATGGCTGGGATTTTGGGGGTGCCGCGTTCCGTCGCGGAAATCTATTCTCTCCTTTATGCCGCCTCAGGCCCGATGGATTTTGATCAAATTCAAGGGCGATTAGGGATGAGCAAAGGCTCTGTCAGTCAGGGACTTAAGTTCCTTCGTGACCACGAGATGATCCTCTCGGTCAAGGTCAAGGGTGCCCGCCGTGAGCGTTGGCAACCCACGCCGTCCCTAGCAGCATCATTGGTGACGCTTTTGCGTAGCCAAGTGCTCCCAGCCTTAGAGTTAGCCCAGCCTTCACTTCAGCGCATCCTCGAGGCAGCTCAAAAGAAGGATGCCTCCCCGGAAGTAATCGAAAGGCTCGGTCGGCTTAACCGATGGAATACTCGGGCCCTCGAACTCTTTCCGCTTCTGCTTCCCCCACCAGCGGGGAGCTGACCCATTTTGCCGGCCCAGCCGGTGACAGTCTTATTCCGCTGCGTGTAGGCAAAATCGCCTTCACGGGCGGTAGCCTGCCCGGGTAGCTAACAAACAGGTGGTGGCGGTAAGCGGTTAGGACAAACAACCGAAACCCGAACCAATATTTCACGGCCTCATAAATCCCAAGCCTCGCCGTGGCATGCGTTTTCCTAACCGCTTACCGCCAACCGCTAATACCTTTTTGACTCATGCGCATCGCCATCACTAGCGGTTATTTCGACCCCATGCATCGCGGGCATCTGGAACTGCTCGACCTTTCCCGCGCCCAGGGCGATGTGCTCTGGGTCATCGTCAATAACGATGCCCAGGCGGCTCTTAAGAAAGGGAAGGCCTTCATTGACCAAGACACCCGCCTCGCGGTGACCGCCGCCCTCCGGGTTGTCGACCGGGCGGTGCTAGCCATTGATGCCGATGGGTCAGTCTGTGCGACGCTCGAAAAACTCATAGGCGAAGCGAAGGCGCTTGGACACGAGGCCGTCTTCTGTAAAGGCGGCGACCGTAACGCGGGCAACATCCCAGAAATGACAGTCCTCCAAAAACATGGCGCCATGCTGATTGAAGGTCTGGGCGCCAAGATTGACAGCAGCTCCCGCATCATCGCCCAAGCCAAGCCCCCCGTCGCCTAAGTCACCCCTTTTCCCTATGAAAAAACGCGCTCTCATCACCGGCATCACCGGACAAGACGGATCCTACCTCGCCGAGTTCCTTCTCTCGAAGGGCTACGAGGTCCACGGCGTCATCCGTCGCTCATCCTCTTTCAATACGGAACGGATCGAGCACCTCTATATGGAGGATCTGGTTCGCGATATCCATGTGAAGAAAATCTCACTCCACTACGGCGACCTCACGGACAGCACTAACCTCATCCGGTTGATTGGCGAAATCCAGCCCGACGAGATCTATAATCTCGGCGCGATGTCCCACGTGAAGGTGTCCTTTGAAATCCCAGAGTACACCGCCGATACGGACGGGGTGGGCACGCTCCGCCTCCTCGAGGCAGTTCGTATCCTGAAGATGGAAAAGAAAGTCCGCATTTACCAAGCTTCGACCTCCGAACTCTTCGGTAAGGTGATGGAAGTTCCACAGTCGGAGACGACCCCTTTCTATCCGCGCAGCCCTTACGGGGTCGCGAAAATTTATGCCTACTGGATTACCCGCAACTATCGCGAGGCTTACGGCATCTTTGCGTCCAACGGTATTTTATTCAACCACGAGTCGGAGCGGCGCGGCGAGACCTTCGTGACTCGCAAGATCAGCCTCGCGGTCGCTAACATCATTCACGGCCGCCAGAACTGCTTGTTCCTAGGCAATCTCTCAGCGCAGCGCGACTGGGGCTATGCCCCGGATTTCGTGCAGTGTATGTGGCTCATCTTGCAGCATAAGCAGCCTGACGATTTCGTTATCGCCACCGGGAAGATGTATACGGTGCGTGAATTCTGTACCCACGCCTTCCGCCGCGCGGGCATCGAGCTCGACTGGCAGGGCACGGGAGTCGATGAGAAGGGTGTCGATCGGAAGTCGGGCAAGGCGCTCGTCGCGGTCGACCCTCGCTACTTCCGCCCGACGGAGGTCGAGCAGCTGCTGGGCAACCCCGCGAAGGCCGTTCGCGAACTAGGTTGGAATCCGCAGCAGACCTCCTTCGAGCAGTTGGTGCAAAAGATGGTCGATCACGACCTCAAGAAAGTCGCTCACGAGAATCGCTAATGGATCCTGGTTCCAAAATTTATGTCGCAGGCCACCGCGGGATGGTCGGATCGGCTATCGTCCGAGCACTCCGCGCCGCGGGCCATACGGCCATCGTTACCCGCACTTCGGCGGAACTCGATTTACGAGACGGCGCCGCGACCCGATCGTTTCTTGCCGCCGAAGCCCCGACCTTCGTCGTGATGGCCGCCGCGCGCGTCGGTGGCATCAAGGCCAACTCCACGGCACCTTATGATTTCCTTTACGACAACCTCGTGATGGCGGCGAATGTCATCGAGGGTTCCCGTCAGGCCGGCGTCCGCAAACTCCTGTTCCTCGGCTCGAGTTGTATCTATCCAAAACTTGCCCCGCAGCCGATTCGCGAAGACTCCCTGCTCACGGGCCCGCTTGAGGTCACTAACGAAGCTTACGCCATCGCCAAAATCGCCGGCATCAAACTTTGCGATCACGCCCGGGCGCAGTATGGCTGCGACTTCATTAGTGCGATGCCCTGTAATCTGTACGGCACCGGCGATAACTTCTCGCTCGAAAACTCCCACGTCCTTCCCGCGATGATTCGGAAGATGCACGAGGCGAAGTTACGCGGAGACGCGACCCTGCGACTCTGGGGTACGGGCACACCGCTTCGCGAATTCCTACACGCCGACGACTTGGCCGAAGCCTGCCTCGGGCTGATGGAACGTTACTCCCAGCCGGGTCATATTAATGTCGGTTCCGGCGAGGAACTTTCCATTCGTGAACTCTCCGCACTCGTGGCCGCCGCCGTCGGCTTCACCGGCCGCATCGAGTTTGATGCAGCGATGCCGGACGGCACGCCGCGTAAGCTCATGGATGTCTCGCGTATTCACGCATTGGGCTGGAAGCATCGTATCACGATGGCCGAAGGCATTCGGGGCGCCTACCAGTGGTATCTAGCCCATGCCGCCGAAGCGCGGAAGTGAGACCTGGGAGGCCCCGAGGCTCAGCCTCTCATTTATATCTCCCCTTGCCCGCGTGCCCCTATTTTAATCCCATGTCCTCCGTTACCCTCTGTATCCCGGCCCGTATCGCTTCGACTCGGCTGCCCCGCAAGGTGTTGCTCGATCTGGGCGGCAAGCCCGTTGTCCAGCACGCCTGGGAGCAGGCGAAGCGCGTCCGCCAAGCGGATCGGGTCATCTTGCTCACCGACTCCGATGAAGTCGCCGGCGTCGCCCGGGGCTTTGGTGCCGAAGTGTTGATGACTTCTCCAGATTGCCCATCGGGCACCGCTCGCATGGCGAGCATCATTGATCACCTTCCCGGTGAATTCTTTCTCAACGTCCAAGGCGATGAGCCCTTTATCCAGCCCGCCTTGTTGGATGACCTTATCTCTCGGTGGAAGGAGACGAAGTGCCGCTTGGTTACCGCCGTTGCTAAGATTCACTCGGCGGAGCGCCTGCAGGCGACGTCGGTGGTCAAGGTAGTCCGCGCTGAAAATGGGGAGGCTTTATATTTCTCGCGCAGCCCCGTGCCACACCTCCGTGGCATCGACGCTGCGGAATGGGTTAAGCGTCGCGATTATTGGGCACACATCGGCGTCTATGGCTATGATCGCGCGACGCTGGCAAACTACGCCCAACTTGCCCCGACGGAACTCGAGGCCTGTGAGTCATTAGAGCAACTCCGCTTTCTCGCTCACGGGATCACCTTCCAGACGGTCGTCACAGATTACCACCCTGTCGCCATTGATACCGCCGAGGACCTGGCGGCTGCCCGCGCCCTGTTGGCGTAGGCTTTCCCCGTTTTCCCATTTATACTATGAATACTCCCCTCCACGCAGCCCGGGCTTTGCTTCACGCCGAGGCCGAGGCGCTCGCCGAACTAGCCACTCGAATTGATGGCTCCTTCACGAAAGCCGTCGACCTCATCGCGGGTCACCCGGGTAAGGTCGTCATCTGCGGCGTCGGTAAATCTGGCCTCATCGGACAGAAAGTGGCCGCCACGCTTTGCAGTACTGGCACGCCCGCCATCTTCCTGCATGCGGCCGATGCCGTGCACGGCGATCTCGGCATCCTGCAGGCTGGCGACCCAGTCGTGTTAATTTCCCGCTCTGGCACCACCGCCGAATTAGTACGGCTGATCCCGACGCTCCGTTCGTTCCGGTCGCCGCTCATCGCGATTGTCGGCCATACTCAGTCCCCCCTGGCGACGCAGGCGGACATCATCCTCGACATCGGCGCCCGCCCAGAGGCCGATCCGCTCGGCCTCGCCCCGACTACTTCGGCGTTGCTCACGCTTGCGATGGGGGATGCCTTGGCCGCTGCGTTAATGACCAAGCGCGGGTTTGGGCCGGCAGATTTCGCCCGCTTCCATCCTGCGGGTCAGCTCGGCCGCAATCTGGCCCTCACGGTCGGCGAGGCTATGCAGCCCCTCGAGCGCTGCGCCTGCGCCAAGCCGACGGACCTCCTGCGTGACACGGTCATCGCCATGACGCGCCACCCGCACGGAGCCGCTTGTATCCTAGCTGCCGATGGTGCATTGGCTGGGCTCATCACCGACGGCGACCTCCGTCGCGCGCTTGGTCGCGGCATCGATATCAACACGGCCAAGACTGCCGATATCATGACGGCTAATCCGGTGCGGGCCCATGCCCCCATGTCCTTGGGTGAGGCCGCCCGCATCATGGAAGACCGCCCTTCGCAAATCGCCGTGTTGCCCGTGACGGATCCGGTGACGCATCGCTGCCTCGGGCTTATCCGCATTCACGATATTTATCAGGCGGGCATCGTCTAGCCCTCCTTGCCCTCCGCTTATGAATTTTGACCCTCGCGAAATCGACAAAGCTCGCCGCACGCGTCCGCCGTTGACGCGTCGCGAGATCGCGGTGCTGTCGCTTGCGGGTATCGTGCTCGTGCTTGCGCCACTCGGCTGGGCAGGCGTGGTCTTATGGACCGTGGCGGCTGGCTTAGGCTTCGCGACCGCCGCCTTACTTGCCGCGGTGGGGAGCCTAGGCGCGCAGCGCGGAGCGCTGGTGGGGTGGTTCTTTGGGATTATCCTGGGATTTTTTGGCGCGTCGGCTGCGGGGGCGGAAATACTCTCTTCACGCTGGCTTGATTATCTAGCGTTCCCGCTCGCCGCGTTCATCGGCACGGGGCTGGCCCTTTTTCTGCTTTCGGGAGACTTGCGCTCGCGACCAGCGGAGAACTGCCGCCGGGACCTTTTCCGCCTGATTCCTTTTTGGGCTGGCTTAGCACTGTTCGCCTATTTTGCGGTCCAAGATTTTAATGCCTGGGGCGTGGCCGTGGATCGCGAGGCCTTCTGGGCCAAGCAAGGTATTGCCGGCATTGAACCGGGCTCGTATGACATCCGCCCGCTGGCGCATGTCTCCTGGCTCCCCTCCGGACTGGAGGCACCGTTCACGCAGAATCTATCGACGGAGCTACAAGCGAACGCCACGCAACTCCAGATGAACGCCTGGCGGCTACCGATGAACGCTTGGCGATTAATGATGATCATCGGTGCCCCGTGGCTGCTTTTTTGCGCCCTACGCTGTGGACTGCGTCGCCGTCGTGGATACGTGATTTTAGGTTGGATCACGGTGCTAGCCGCCTGTGCCCATGGGCTCGGCGGATTTTTCAATCAATACTCAGATGGCACGATTCTCGGCTTTCCCGTTCCCTACAACACGACGTGCTTCGGACCGTTTATTAATCATAACCACGCCGGAATTTATCTGTACTTGAATGCGGCTATCGCCCTCGCGTTGACCTGCTGGCACATCCGCCGCGCTGGGGACAATGCGCTGCGGGGCGGCCCCCATTTGGTCAGTGCGTTCCTCGCACTCTTCTTGGCTTTAATTGTCGCGCTCACTAATAGCATGGGTGCCGCTGGGGTCGTGCTCGCCCTCGGGTTGGTGTCGGTGCCGTCGGCCTATTTCATCGGCTTCACCAGCTCGCGTAATTCGGTGCGAGAAATCACCATCGTCACCCTCTTCGCACTTATTTTCGCCGCCCTGGCTTTATTGTTCACCGTCGACCTGAAGTCACTGGGGAATAAATATGAATCAAAGGTCTCCGCCTTCAAGGCGACGGGCTCGGATGATCGGGCGCCATTCCGCCGTTCGACCTGGGCGCTGGCAACGGAGGGCGGTTGGTCTGGCCGCGTTTGGGTGGGTTATGGTGCGGGTTC
>CAIKRN010000246.1 GCA_903829855.1 uncultured Opitutia bacterium | reverse complement strand
CGCGATTGACTGAAAGCGGGCTAATCGCCGCTTACTTCTCCCACTCCAGCGCGCCGCGCTTGAACTCGTAGACCAGGCCGAGGACGAGGACGCCAAGGAAGACCGCGGTGGCGGCGGTGATGGCGATGCCGGCGGCGAGGAATTCGCGGTAGACCAGGGCCCAAGGCACGAGGAAGACGACTTCGATGTCGAAGAGGATGAACAGCATCGCCGTCACGTAGAACTTTACGGCGAAGCGCGGGTGCGGCTTTCCTTCCATCGGCAGGCCGCATTCGTAGGCCTTGTCCTTGATGTAGTTGCCCTTGGCGCGCTGGCCGAAGGCATGGCTGACGATCAGGATGACCGAGGGGACGGCGAGCCCGAGGGCAATCTGCACGAGGGCGGGCAGGTAGGTGCTGAGCGACTGAGATTCGGCGGCGGCCATCGGTTGCAGACACAAAAAAGCCCTCGCCTCGGGAGGCAAGGGCTTTTGCAGGATGGCCCCGTTTTGCCTTATTTTGGCGAGGGTGCGGAGATGAGCGGCCCTTGGGACGGAATGCGGAGGGAGGGCGCGGCGTTGGCCTCGGCGGGAGGCTGCTGCGACTTCTTGAAGTCGGCATCGGAGCTCGGCACCTGTTCCATGATCCAGGCGGGGGCGACAAACTCCACCTTAGCGGCGTAGCTATTCACCTTGTGCTTAGCATCGGAGTGGCTCACGCGCACAAACGCTTTACCGGGTTCGGTCGGCGTCTTGCCGGCGAGTTTAGCGAAGGTCAGCGTGGCGGTGGCCCCGTCAAAGAACCCGAGGCGGACTTGGAAGGATTTGGCAAAGGCCGTGTCAGCTTCCTTGTCGCCTTTGGCGACGGCGTCGGAGACGCGCAGTGTGGCAAGGGTATTGCAGAGCTCGCTCATGCTCTCGTCATTCTTCCCTGGGAACGGCTTACCTTTTTCGGGGCGGATAAACTCCCGCTTGCCGTCGGCCCACGTGAAGGCGACGGACTTCACCTCCTCGCCCTTGGCGGTGAGCAGCGTAAAGTCGACCCACGCGGAGGCATCGCCTTCGAGGTAGCCGGAGAAGTCGGTGCGGATGGCATGTGGCTGGCCCGCGAGTCGGGCGCTGTTGCCGAGGCCGTCTTCGGTTGGCTTGCCGAACTCGATTGTCACGGACTTCCCGGCGGCGTTGAGCGTGAGGGAGGAATCGGCTAGGCCGAGTTTCTCCAGCCGCTTTGGATTGGTCGTGAGGAGACCGTAGTTATTGGCTTTCTGGAGCGAGCGAAGAAGCGGGGTGAGGCGGTTTTCGATATCCGCCGGCAGGCCAAGCTTATCTTTGACCGTCCAGATACCCTCGGCGGATTTCTCCAGCGTAGCGGTCTTGCCGTTCGACTTCACGACGAACGATTGCAGCCCGTTGAGCAGGCTGGCCTCGATGAGGGGCTGTTTGTCGTTCTCGGGCTTGGTCTCTTCACGGCTCGAAAAGACTACGGCCAGGGCGACGAGCCCGAGGACGAGCGTGGCGATGAGCAGGGTTTTGTTGCGCATGGCGATTAGGAAGTCTTACGGCGACGAGCCAGGGTGTAGCCAAGGCCGAAGAGAAGGGCGAGGCCGGGGCCGATGAGGAGGTTGCGAATCTGCAAGGTCCGGCCGAGCGAGGTAACGTCTTCGCTGAGCCCGCGGCGGATCACGCGGCGTTCCTCGGAGAGCTTGTCGGCTTCGACCTGGAACTTATCGATTTCGCGCTGCATCTCGGGCGTGATGACGATGCCCTTGGCGGTAGTGCCGCCAGATTGGCGAGAGAGCTCCGCGATTTTGTTATTCGCGTCCTGGATGCGCTTCTCGATTTCATCGAGCTTCGCTTGGTAGCGGGTCTGCGCGTCGCGCTCTAGTTTCTGGACGCGCTTGAAGGGGCGAAGGGAGGTGCCCTTGGCGCGGAGCGAGACGAGTTCATCGCTACCACCGAGGGTCTCGATGGCGCTGAGCACGAAGGTCAGGTTATCATTCACCGTCTCCATGGCCGTCTGGCCGCCGGATTGACGGGGCCGGACGGTGAAGGGGTCGAGCATGAAGTCAGAATCAGCCACCACGATGATACGGCCGGGCTTCTGGCTGACGGCGATGTGTGGTGCCACGGGTGCTTTCACTGCTGGCTTGGGTGCCGCGGGGTCCGCAGGACCATCGGGTGGAGCGCCCTTCGGGAAGGCGCTGGTGAATACGCCTTTGACGGAAGCAATGATGACGCGCTCCTTGCCATCGGGCTTAAAGGCGAGGGCGACCTTTTCAAACGGTCCGGTGTTGGCGATCATCGTGGGTACGATGCCAAGACCGGCGCCCCGGAGGGTCACGAGCGGTTCGAACACGAGATTCTTCTCGGCGCCAGAAATGAGGCTGACCGCGCCAGCTTCCATGAAGGAAATTTCGCGAAGGTCGCTGGTGAGCGGTGACAGCTTGGAGAACGCATCAGGTCCGGCGGAGCAGGCCGCAGGGTATTGAATCGGTTCACCGCGCGAACCCCGGATGGCGATGGAGCTGCTGGAGTCGCTGGTGATGGCATCCATCTCGACATTAATGCCCCAGCCACGGAGTAGGGCGGGATCGCTGGCGGCGCCCATGGCCGCCATCGGCGCCATCATGAAGGGCATGTTACCCTGTTGGAATTTCTGGATGCGCGAGAGTGGGTCGACGGCGGCAAAGACGGGTCCGCCGTTCATCAGGAATTGGTCAATCGCGTAAGACAGCTTATCGTTGAGGTGATGGGCGTGGACGAGGGCGACAATCGCGGTGTCCTTGGGAAGTTCAGCCGCCTGCGTATTGACCGTGATGACTTCGAAAGACTGGCCGAGTTCGGCTAAGAGGAAGTCGGCAGGGCCGGCCTGCGCCTCGCCATTTTGTGGCGATTGGTTGGTGATGGGGAGCGAGCTCACCAGGGCGAGCTTCGGACGATCAAGGCGGGAGGCCGAAGCGATGAGCTTCGACAGATCAAACTCTAGGAACTTTTCGCGGCTGGGGTCCAGAAGCGGGATGACCTTGACGGTTTCCGCCTGCTGCGCGGTCAGCCCGAGGTAGGCACCGCCTTGGGCGGCGCGCATCGCGTTGAGGCCGTGGCGTTGCGCCCGTTGTTCTTCTTTGGTGTCGGGGCGAGGGTCCGTCACGGTGAGTTTCACTTTGCCGCCGGAGTGGGCGGCATATTCGCGCAGCAGCGTTTCGACGCGGCGGGAATAGCTTTCGAGGTACGGGCGAAGTTTGACATCGGACCGGCTGACAAACAGTTCGAGTTTCACCGGTTCGTCGAGGCGCGAAACAATGCGGTGCGAGCCAGCGGAGAGCGTGAACGTGTGATCTTGGGTCAGGTCGGCGCGCATGGGCACCGCACTGAAAATCAGATTAACGAAGAAAGCGGCCGCGAGGACGGCGAGGACAGAGAGGAGGGCTTGAGAGCGATTCATGGCGTTGGTTTCCGATTAGCGGCGTTCGATGATGATAGTGCTCAAGCCGAGGCCAGCAAAGGCGACGGACAGGAAGTAGGCGATGGGGCGGGCATCGACGAGTCCGAGTGTGAAAGGTTCGAGATTACGCCAGAGACCCAGGCGGCGAATTTCATCTACCCCCCCGGAGCCGAGGACGCCGGCAAGCAGTTCGTCGAAGACGCCGTAGCCGACGAGCACGAGGATGAAGCAGGCGAGGAAGCCGGTGACGAAGGCGATGACCTGATTACGGGTAAGCGCCGAGGCGATGGCGGCGATGCCGAGGCAGGCGCCTGCACAGAGCAGCGAGCCCGCGTAGCCGCCGGCAATCACGCCCCAATCGGGACCCGTAATAATATTCCAGCGAGAACCATCATTACCAAGATAACCCACCGTGAAGGCGACGGGTAGCGTCATCAGCAGGGCGCACGCAAGGAAGAGCCAGGCTGCGAGGAATTTGCCGAGTGCGGCCTGCCACACCGTTACCGGCCAAGTGAGGAGGAGTTCGATGGTGCCTTGGCGGCGTTCTTCAGCCCAGAGGCGGGCGCCGGCGGCGGGGGCGAGGAAGGCCCAGAGCCACGGGTGGTAGAGGAAGAAACGATCCAGGCTGGCGACGCCGGACTCAAAGAGGCCGCCGACGAAGAAAGCCAGCGACACCGCGAAGGCGTTGAACACAGCGAGGAAGACGTAGGCCAGCGGCGTGCGGAAGTAGCCGGCGAATTCGCGCCGCATAATCGCGGTGAAGGGCGCGAAGCGGGAGGGAGAGGAGGGGGCAGAGGACATGGGGGGTAAGATTACGCGGTGAGTTTACGGAAGACGGCATTGAGGTCGGGGCCGCGCGCGAGGAATTTATCCCGCGACTCGTCGCAACGGACTTCGCCCTTCGCGATCACAATAACGCGGGTGCAGAGTTCGCCGACTTCTTCGAGGATGTGGGTGGAGATGATGACGGCCTTGCGGGCGGCCATCTCCTTAAGGATGCGGCGCACTTCGAATTTCTGGTTGGGGTCGAGCCCGTCCGTGGGTTCGTCGAGGATGAGCACTTCTGGGTCATGGATGACCGCTTGGGCGAAGCCGACGCGCATACGGTAGCCTTTGGAAAGGGTGTCGATGGTTTGGGCGGCAACCTCTTCGAGGCGACAGAGAGCAAGCGTCTCGCGGACGCTGGCGGCGGGGTCGGCGAGGCCGCGCAGGTCCGCGGCGAAGCGGAGGAATTCACGCACAGTCATCTCGCCGTAGGCGGGCGCGCCTTCGGGTGAGTAGCCGAGGTGTTGCTTGGCGGCGACGGATTCGGCGGCGACCTCAAAGCCGGCGATGGAGGCGGTGCCGGAGTCGGCGCGGATGTGGCCAGCGAGCATCTTCATCGTGGTCGATTTCCCCGCGCCATTGGGCCCGAGGAAGCCGATAACTTCACCGCGATCGACCGAGAAGGAGACGTCGCTGACGGCGCGAATTACACCGTAGGACTTGGACAGGTTCTTAGCTTCGATGAGGGGCATAATGGGAAAGGTTAGCGATTTTGAGGGGTGCCTTGGACGGCGAATCGAATGTCGGCCTGCTGGAGTCGGGCGACAATCTGCAAGATGAGCTTCTCATTGAAGTCGAGCTGGCGAACGGGGTTAGCGGGGTAGTACCAGTACATTAGGCGGATGTTGACGGCCCAATCCGCGAATTCGACGACATGCACGAGTGGCGGGTGGCTGGGCTGAGCGCCCTCGTGATTGATAAGGATTTCGCGGATGATCTCGACCGCCTTGGCGACTTTTTCGGCCGAGGTATTCGTCTCGAGGTGCACCATGTCTTGGGCGCGGATAAAATCCCGACGGGTGATGTTCACGATGGCGCGCGTCGCGAGGTCACCATTAGGAATGGCGACCTTTTGCCCGTCGAGCAGGACGATAGTAGTGGAGCGCAAGCCAAGCGATTCGACTTTACCCTCATGCGTGCCGGTATTGATGACATCTCCGAGGGTGAAAGGCTGGTCGATGATGAGCATGACCGCGCCGAAGACGTTCTTGATCGTATCCTGGGAGGCGAAGGCGAGGCCGACGACGGCGCCAGCGAGTAGGCCGAGGATCGCATCGGAGGCTTTCGGGTCGACAATCGAGATAGCCTTGAAGGCACCGACAAGCACGACGGCGATACGGACGACCGTGGCAAACATCGGGACCAAGATATCGTCGAGTTTGTTTTCGGTCTGGTCGGCGACCTTCTGCGCCCAGGCGATGGGGATGGCGACGAGGTAGAACATCGCCGAGGTGTGGGCGAGGGAGCAGAGGAAGGTGCCGGCGAGGGCGGTGAACTCTAAGTTACCGGCGTAGGCGAGGTAAGGCTTGTTGTCCTTAATAAGGTAAAGAATCGTGTAGGCTGGCAGGATGGTCGGGAGGGCTTTGCCGACGGCGGCAACGGTGGCCTTGATGATCGGGCTGGCGTTGAATTTGTCGGCCGTCCAGCGCAGGATCTTCTTGGCGACCCAGCCCACTAAGAAGGCGATCGCGATGTAACCGACGGAGTGGATGACGATATTGACCCAGTCCTCTGGGGCCCGGCCCACGACGTTATGGATGTCCCCGATGATGAAGGGATTATTAGGGGGCGTCACGGCAGCGGGGGTCGTGCTGGCAGTCGCGGCTTGGGCGAGGAACATAGGGGGGCTTGGGGGCGAGGTTCTATGTAGGCGGTTCGTTTGTGTATTTCAAGCATCACCAACCGCCCAATCCGCTTGAAGCGGGGCTCAGCCCTTGCCACGCTGGGCCTCAGGAATGACCGAAACCAGCGAAAAAAAGGCCGCCAAGCCCGTGGTGCTGACCTGTGCCCAGCCGACTGGGAGGCTTCATCTGGGCAATTACCTAGGTGCGGTCCTGAACTGGGGTCGGATGCAGGACGACTACGAATGCTATTTCGGCATCGTCGACCAGCATGCCATCACGGTCTCCCATGTGCCGGCTCAGCTCCGGGATAACACCTATTCCTGCTTAGCCCAGTATGTCGCCTGTGGTCTCGACCCGGCCCGCAGCCGACTATTTGTCCAATCCCACGTCATCGGGCACACCGAACTCGCGTGGATTCTCGGCTGTCTTTGTCCGCTCGGACAACTCGAGCGCATGACGCAGTTTAAGGACAAGTCCCGTAAGCATGAGTCGGTGGACGCTGGCCTCTTGTTTTACCCGGTGCTGATGGCGGCCGATATCTTACTTTATAACGCCACGTTGGTGCCGGTCGGGGATGACCAGAAGCAGCACCTAGAGTTGGCCCGCGATCTCGCCGAGAAATTCAATCACCGTTATTCCGAGACCTTTAAAGTGCCGGAACCGTTCATTTCCAAGGTCGGCTCGCGCATCATGTCGCTGCAGGATCCATCCGCCAAGATGTCGAAGTCCGACCCAAACCACGCCGCAACGGTCTTCATCACTGATCGCCCTGAAGAGGTGCGAAAGAAGATTATGTCCGCCGTGACCGACTCCTCGGCGGACGTCCGTTCTGCTCCGGATAAGCTCGGGGTGACGAACTTGCTTTCGATCATGTCGGCCTGCACGGGCCGGTCCGTCGAAACCCTCGAGTCTGAATTTACTGGCAAGGGATACGGCGATTTTAAGAAGGCCGTCGCCGATGCGGTGGTCGCGACGCTCGACCCTGTCCGGGTGCGCTATGACGAGCTGATTAAGGACCGGGCTGAGCTCGACCGCATTTTTAAGACGGGCGCCGAACAGGCCCAAGCCACGGCGTACCGCACGCTCTCGAAGGTTAACCGTAAGGTTGGCTTTGTGGAGCGTCCGCGCTAAACCCACCTTACCCCACCCCCATGAATCGCGAACTCGAAAAACTGCTCAAAGAAAAATGGTTCTTGGTCGCCGCCGACCTCATCGCGGTCATTGGCATCTTGTGCGTCGTGCCAGATGGCAAGCGCGATGGGTTCGACAACTTCCTGATTTTATCCGCAATTTTACTGTCTTCGCTCATCGTGGTGATTCCCGTGCTCAAGGATGGGGGCGGCAAGGCGGAGCGCCTCGCCGAGCAGGCTCGCCTGCGGGCCGCTTTGGCCGAGGAGATTGATCGTCAGCGCGATAGCAATCGGGCCGGGGCCGAAGCTTTGAACCGCCGCATCGTGGAGGTCGAACTTGCCGCCCAGAAGGCCGCCGAAGCGGCGACGGTCGCCGTAGCGCAGCGGGCGTCGGCCGAGATCAATGCCCTGAAAACTGCGATTACCGAATTGGAAAAGAAATTCCAGCAGGCGGCGCAGGCCGCCCCGTCGTCCGAGGCGATGGAGGAACTTGCGGAAAAATTCGACGCCCTCGCCACCACGGTTCGGGCGGTGGTGGCGGATGCGGATGAAGTCGCCAGCACTGTCGCCAAGGGCCAGGCCGACGCCAAGCAGGCCTTGGAGTCGGAGCTGAAATCTGTCCGCGATGAAATTAAGAAATCCGCTAAGCAGGCAGAAAAGAATGCGGATAAGATGGGTGACGACATTGAATCCATCCGCACGGAGTTGCGTCACGTGCGCGCGAATCCTCTGGCGGCGGAAGCGCCAAGTGCGCCCGCCGTGGTGGCGAAAAAAGTCGAGGAGACTGTGCAGCCGAAGTTGACGGAAGGGGCGGAAGAAGCAGAGCCCATTGACGAAATTTTTGAAGAAATCGAAGCACCTGAGGAGGTGTCGATGCCTGCCGTGGCCGCTGGCACGGGTACGGCGCTCATCATCAATCTCATGATTGGCATCGGCAATAAGCCTTATGTCCGCGGTACCGGCCCGGGCCTCAGTCCTGATAAAGGTGTGTTGATGAATTTTCTCGGCATCGGCCGCTGGCAGTGGATTTCGCCGGACCCAGAGGCTCCCGCCACCGTTGAGGTTTGGAAGAATGACCAGTCCCCGATGGGTGAGCCCTTGCACCTTTCGGGTGGAGAGCCCGTGGAGGTCGACGAAGGACACTTCGGCGCCTGATCGATGCTCGGGCTCTTGGCCACTTTCGCCGCGTTGGCCGCGACCGCTCCAGTGGTCGAACCAATCTTGCCGGTGCCTGCGCATGTTTACGTCGCGGATACCCGCATTGCGACCGTGGCCAGCGAGAAGCTGGCTGAGGTGAGTTTTGTGGCCGCCCACAGTGATGCGCTGCAGCGCTATCTGGAGTTCGCCCTGAGTATGCCGGCGTTGCCGCCGCCCATGGCGCGGCTGGAGTCGATCGACGATAATAGCCCCATTCCCCTTGAGACGCGCGTGGCTGCGGGAAGCGTCCTGGTTGCGGTACGTTTAGGTGATCGTGTGACCGCCCCGACTCGTGCGTCGCAGGCCGTGGCCACGGCTTGGCTCGCCCGCGTGGCGCTCGCTGGGGGGAAGTCCGCCGCGGTTTCGGAGCCATGGACCCGACAGGCGCTCGGCTGTGAGACACTCGCGAGCCTGCGTCCAGCGATGAATGATTTTTGGTATCGCGAAGGCCGGCAGGCGGCGCCTTCAACCTTGGAGGATATTATCGCCGGCCGGGCGCCTGAACGGGAAGCGTTTCTTTTTTGGCGCGCGCTGCGGCAGGTTTTAGTCGCCCCCGCGGAGCAATCTAAGGCGCTCATTGCTTCGGCCCAGGGCGGCTCAGTCCTCAAACTGATTGGCGGCCTGACGAAGTCGCCGCAAGATTGGTGGCTCATCCACCGGGCGGAATTACTGTTGTCGCGGAGCCCGGTCAGCCTCGGCGTGCGCGAGTCCGCTGAATCATTGGATGATATCGCTCGTTTTGTTTTTGATCTCGGGCAGGGCGACGTGCTGATTGCGGGTGCCGACCTAGGAAAATATCGCGAGTTGGCGGCCGTGAAGGCCAGCATCGCCGCGCGCCTGCTCGCCTTGCGCCGGGAGATTCTCCGACAGAATCCCGTCTACCACAATTCGTGGCGGACTTTCGGGTCCTGGCTGGAGGCTTTTGGTACGGCCAAGCCGGAGGAGTTGGCCCGACTTTGGTCAGATTACCTTACGGAGCGGAGGCAGGCCGACGAACTTCGCCGGGAAGTCGAAGCGGCCTTGGCGGCTCCCTCGCCCGTCTCTAAGTGAGGTTCTGAAAATAAAGAAGCCGGCGGGAGCCGGCTTCAGGGAGAGGGCGGGGTGGGCTTAGCCCACTTCCTTGTTAGCCACGGCCTTCTGGAGCATCTGGTCAGCTAAGGTCACCCGGAAGAGGCTGAGGGCGAGCCAGAAGACGCCCGAAAGGCAGGCTCCGCAATAGGAAGCGCCGAGGAGGATGGCCGTATCGCTAGCTTCGGCCCAAGGGACGTGCTTCTTAAGAATCGAGTTGATCCAGACGAAGAAGACCACCGTCAGGATGAGGTCGAGGACGACTCCATGCTTGGTGATGAGCTTGGGCTTCATGTTTTCCATGGGGTTTCATTCGTGCGATTCCGGCTGGCGGTGTCAATCCTGCCCGGCATTCTTGCCACGGCACCCCTCATCTACGCCCTTGCCACGCTGGCCGGGCCGTTCACCCTGCCCGCCCCGAGGGGTCACATCGGTCCCTCCCACCCACTTCCACGACGTCATCATGGCCGAAGAGCTCAAGGACACCCTCAACCTGCCGGTCACCGACTTTCCCATGCGGGCGGGCTTGGCCGAACGCGAGCCCGTCCGGATCGCCCACTGGGAGCGCCACGGTCTCTATGCCCAGATTCAGGCACGTGCGGCGGGCAAGGTCGCCTTCGTCCTGCATGACGGCCCGCCTTTTACGAATGGGGATGTCCATATTGGCACGGCGCTGAACAAACTGCTGAAGGATTCCATCTTGCGTTATAAGTCTATGCGCGGTTTCCGGACGCCTTATGTGCCGGGTTGGGACTGCCATGGCTTGCCGATTGAGCACAAGGTGATGAAGGAACTGCAGGCCAAGAAGCAGTCGCTGGATGCTCTGGGTGTCCGCAAGGCCTGCGCCGAATTCTCCGCCGCCTATATTGAGAAGCAGCGGGGACAATTTAAGCGCCTCGGCATCCTGGCCGATTGGCAGTCGGAGTATCGCACGATGGATCCAGCCTACGAAGGTGAGATTCTCGGCGGCTTTGCTTGCTTTGTCGAACAGGGGCTCGTCTACCGTTCCAAGAAACCTGTCTATTGGTCGATCCCCTGCCAGACCGCGCTCGCGGAAGCCGAGATCGAATATAAAGACAAGCGTTCGCATTCCGTCTGGGTGGCTTTCCCGGTGCCTAATCCCGGAGCCAAACAGTTGGCGCCCGCGCATCCGCTTTCCGTCGTCATTTGGACGACCACGCCTTGGACGCTCCCAGCCAATCTCGCCATCGCCGTGCATCCTGAGCTGGATTACGTCGAAGTTAAGCACGGCGAAAAGTCCTTCCTCGTGGCCTCGGCGTTGCGTGATGCTTTCGTTGCGGCTTGTGCGCTCGAGGGCGCCACGGATGGTTTTCACGTTAAAGGCCGGGCGCTGGAAGGCCTGCTAGCCCGCCATCCCTTTATCGATCGTGATTCTCCAGTCGTGCTCGCGGACTACGTCACTACCGAAGCGGGTACTGGCTGCGTGCACACCGCTCCTGGTCACGGGCTCGAGGATTATCAGACCGGCTTGAAGTACGGACTCGAGCCCTATTGCCCCGTAAGGGATGACGGTACGTATGCCGATGATGGCAAGGTGCCAGCCTCGCTCGTCGGTATCACCGTGCTCGAGACCGACGGCAAAAATCCGGCGAACATCGCCGTGCTTGAATTGCTCCGCAGTAAAGGTGCCCTCCTCAAGGCGCAGAGTTTCGAACATTCCTACCCGCATTGCTGGCGCTCGAAGACCCCTGTTGTCTTCCGCGCCCTCGACCAGTGGTTCGTCGGGCTTGATCGCGGTGATCTCCGCAAGCGCGCCCTGGCCGCCGTCAGCGAAGTGAAATGGATTCCAGCTTCTGGTGAAAACCGAATCCGGGCCGCGCTCGAGGGCCGGCCGGATTGGTGTATCTCTCGTCAGCGTGCTTGGGGTGTGCCGATTCCGGCCTTCTATTCGCCTTCTAAGGGTGAATCCTATCTCGATGCTGGCGTCGTCCGTCATGTGGCCAAGCAGATTGCCACCCGGGGTGGCGATTGGTGGTGGGCGACCTCCGTCGAAGAGATTCTGGTGGGTGCGCCCGTCCCCGCCGATTGGCCCAAGGACCTCCGCAAGGGCACGGACACTCTCGACGTGTGGATTGATTCCGGCTCCAGCCATCTCGCCGTCTGCGCCAAGCATAAGGACCTGCATTGGCCAGCAGACCTTTATCTCGAAGGTTCCGACCAGCATCGCGGCTGGTTCCAGTCATCGCTCTGGACGGCCGTCGCCGTCAAGGGCTCGGCGCCTTATCGCGCCGTCCTCACCCACGGTTTTGTGGTGAATGAGAAGCGGCAGAAGATTTCGAAGTCCGACGGTAAACCGCAGACCGCGGATGATTACGTCAAAAAGTATGGGGCTGATATTGTGCGCCTCTGGGTAGCTTCAGAAAATTACCAGAGCGATATCCCGCTTTCGGATGCGATTTTCGAGACGGTTTCGAATCAGTACCGCGGCATGCGTAATTCGCTGCGCTACCAACTTGGCAACCTTTTTGATTTCGACGCCACCAAGGATGCCGTGCCCGTCGCCAAGATGACCGCCGTCGATCGCTGGGTGCTCGTCGAGACAGCGAAGCTCATCCGTGAGGTCACCGACGCCTGCGAGCGGAACGAGTTCCACCGGGCCGCCGCCGCCTTGGCTGGATTCACGACGGCGATTCTTTCGGCGACATACCATAATGCGGTGAAAGATCGCCTTTACACGACGGCGCCGGCGGATCCGATCCGTCGCTCGACGCAGACCGCGATTGATATTATCCTGCGCAGTTACCTGAAGTTGATTGCGCCGTTCGTCCCGTTCACGGCGGATGAAGCTTGGTCGCACCTTGTCGCCAAGTCTGAGTACACGGACGCGGCCAATATTCACCTGCAGGATTGGCCGGCGATCCTACCCGAGTGGGAAGACGCCGCTGGTCTCGCCGCCCATGCGGCCGTCAGCCGTATCCTTACCTTGGCAGCCCAAGTGAATATCCCGCTCGAACGCCTCCGTCAGGAGAAGAAGATCGGCCAATCGCTTGAAGCGTCCGTCATCGTCTCCGGCGACCCGTCATCGGCTGATTTCGCCCTGCTTACGGCCCATCAGGACCTTTTAACCGAGCTTTGGATCGTCTCCGCTGTCGAGTTGGCGCCCCAGTCTGGCGCGGAGCTCGCCTTCTCCGTGGATAAAGCTGGCGGCGTCCGTTGCCCGCGTTCCTGGAGATGGGTCCCTGCACTTGTGGAAGCCGGCCGATTTGGTATGGTGTCTCCACGTTGTCGCGAAGCCCTGCTCGCTAAATATTCTCAACTCTAATTCCACTCCCGATGTCTAAGAAGCCTGACCCCAAGAAACCTGCCGCGAAAAAGCCCACCCCTGACACTAAGGCCAAGGTTAAACCCGCAGCTAAACCCGCAGCTAAACCCGCGGCCAAGCCGGCGGCGAAGACTGCCGCCAAGCCTTTAGCCAAAGTGGCCCCTAAGGTAGCGGCGTCCAAAGGCAAAGCCTCGTCGCCTCCGCTTAAGGGCGGCAAGGCCATGCCGGTCGCAAAGAACGCCAAGGCCCCCGTCGTGGCGCCCCTCAAGGGTGCCAAGACCCTGCCTGCGCCCAAGGCGGGCAAGGCCGTCAAGGAGCCGAAGGTGGATCATGCGACGCAGAAGAAAATTCTCGATAAGCATCGCGGTGCCCATGAGCAGTCGGGAGCCATGGAGCCTCCGCCTCCGCGCGTTAAGCTCCAGTACTATACCATCGCCGACCTTAAGCAGTATCTCGAAAAGCGAAATAAGTCGAAAGTGAAGCTGAACGTCTGGGTGCCCGAAGAGGAGCGCAAGGCGCGTGAGAAAGCCGCCGCCGCCGCCCGCTCGCAGAGCAATCGGTCGCACAATGTCGCCGCGGCCTCGATTTCCGACCTCCTGGGCGGAGCGAATCCTTTCCGCAAGGGCGCTGGCTTTGTCGACGAATCTAAGCAGGTCCCCGAAAAATTCCGCCGCTACTATCGCCTCCTCACGGACATGCGCGACGCGCTGCACAAAGGGTTGGCCTTCCATTCCGAAGAAGCCCTCAAGAAGTCTGGCAAGGATGATGCCGGCGATCTTTCGGGCTACTCTCAGCACTTGGCTGATGCGGGCACCGACACCGCCGACCGCGACTTCGCGCTTTCGCTCATTTCCAATGAGCAGGAAGGATTGAAGGAAATCGCGGATGCGATCGAGCGCATGAAGAACGGCTCGTACGGCACCTGCGAAATTAACGGCAAGCCCATTCCAGCCGCCCGTTTGATGGCTGTACCCTTCACCCGCTACTCACTGGAAGGCCAGAAGGAGTTGGAACGTAATCGTCGGGCTCATCGACGTCGTGGTGGCAATCCGCTGGGCGAAGTGGGCGATGAAGTCGGCTTCGGCACCGGCGGCGGTGGTGGCGAGGAAGACCCCAGCGATACCTGAGCGCGTCCACTTCCACGATGTCCCGGCTCCGGCCCTATCTGTCCTTCTGGACGGTCTGTCTGGTCGCGATCGTTGCGGACGTCGCGACCAAGCTGCTCGTCGTACGGAAGTTTCCTCTACGTTTTCTGAACGACTGGGTTTACAATCCTAGCAGCGAGCCTGACCGCTCGCCGATTATGTTGTTTGACCGCCTGTGGCTCGTGCATGTTGGGAACAAGGGTGCTGCCTGGGGGCTGGGTGCCGAGCACGACGTCCGTCCGTTCCTCATCTTCCTCGCACTTGCGGTGGTCGCGCTCATCTGGCGCTGGCGTCAGCCGCTCCTGCGCGAGCTGCAGGGTGGCCAGCTGGCTTTCGGATTGTTTGTCGGCGGCACCCTTGGGAATGTCCGCGACCGCCTGTTCGGCGACCACGTTATCGACTTCATCGACGTGCACCTGCCGTATTACCGTTTCCCGGCCTTCAATGTGGCAGACTCCTGTATCTGTGTGGGGGTCGGCCTCTACATTATCATGTCGTACCGGCATGACCGTCGGCGGCGCGAAGCGATCATCTCGCAGGGCGGTGAAGATTCGCCGCCCGCGGCATGAGCCTGCGGTTCGATGTCTCCGCCCACCCGGGCGACCGGGCCTATAAGTTGCTCGCGGGGCTTGTTGTCCCTCGCCCCATCGCCTTGGTGACCACGGTGGATGCGGCCGGCAATATCAACGCCGCGCCATTCTCCTTTTTCAATGTCATGGGCGCCGAACCACCGATTGCGGTGCTTGCCCCGGCCGATCGAGACGATGGCACGCCCAAAGACACAGCGGCGAACCTCATCGCCAACGGCGAATGCGTGATTCATCTCTGCGACGAAGCGGTCGCAGCGATGATGGTTGAGTGCGCTCGTCCGTTACCTCCGGGCGTGAGCGAAGTGTCGCGGGCGGGTTTCACCACGCATCCCGCCGAGCGGGTGCGGCCCCCCGTCTTGGTCGAATGTCCGGTGGCGTTGGAATGTCGGGTGCTGGAGATTCGTCGTTACGGCGAGAACCGTCTGGTGGTCGTGGAAATCTTGCTCGCCCACGTGCGCGAGGGGATTGCCGATCCGCTCACATGGAAAGTGGATTACGCGCACTATGCGCCCATCGGACGACTGAACAGCCCGGACGGATACGCCCGCACGCTCGACCGTTTCTCGCTGCGCTTCCCGTCGGGCGGTTAATCAGATGCCTTTCGAAAGCCTTTTCACCACCGTCTCAAAATCATCCGGACGAGGGGCGAGGACTTCAAAGCGCTGACCATTGAGCTTACCCGTGACGCGGGCGAGGCGCAGCAGCAGCCCCTTGTGGAGCGGCTTATCTTCGCCTTTATTTAGCCGCCCTTTAATGGTGGTATCGGTCAAGGACACACGTCCGGTACGGCCATACTTGAGTTCGCCAGCGATGCGGATGCCGCATTCCGAGGCATGGATGCGGACCTGATCGCGGCGGGGGAAGGGTGACTCTGCGGTCCAGATGCGCCAGCGGCCGCAGGCCCGGCCGGGCAGGAAGCGCGTCTCCGCGTGCTTGCCGTTACGGTGAGAGACGAACGCCCGGCCTTGGGAATCATCCATGCCGACGGGTAGATCGCAGAGGCCTGGGTCTTCGGGGGCATCTTCCGTGCGGGCGATGAATTCGTATTCGAAGCTGAAGGCGCCAGAGCCGAGGGCTTCGCGCCAGTCTGCCATCGTCGTAGCGCGGTCGGCGAGAATCGCGATCCCGGCGGATTCGGGTTCAGGGCCGAAGACCGCAGCGGGTTCGGCGAGTCCGAGTCGTACCATCTCAGGCTTCTTCGCTTCGAGTTGGGTGCGGAGTTGGCCGAGAATAGTTGGCGCCCCGTTTTGCCAGGGATGTTCTTCGAAAGCTACGCCGGAGGGCTTAGCGATTGCGACCCAGCCCGGGCCGTGGGCAAGGACTGCCATACGCACGGGCTCTTCGCCGAGAAGGCCGGCGGCGAAACCGATGGAGGAGGGGGGCTGATCGGGCATATCCGGGAACAAAAAAACCCCGGCGCCTAGGCGACGGGGTTGGTGGGCGGCCGCGCGGGCATTACTTCTTGGCGGCAGCGAGCTTCTTCGCGAGGCGAGCCTTGATGCGGTTCGCCTTGTTGCGATGAATCACGCCGGTCTTAGCGGCCTTGTCGGCGGCGGAGGCAACCTGGGAGGCGCTGGCGGCGACGTTGTCACCCGTGAGGCTCTTGACGAGGGACTTCAGGCGGGTGCGGACGACCTTATTGTGCTCAGCACGACGGGCGGTCTGGCGGATGCTCTTCTTGTTAGCTTTGATGTTGGCCATGTGTGCGAATAGGGAAGCCGGGGCGGGCCCTCGGAGTCAACGCGGATTTGAGGGATTCAGACAGGGAGAGGCCCCCTTTGGAGGGGCCTCAAACGTCCTGCTGGTGGAAGGGGTGGGATTCGAACCCACGAACAGCGAAGCTGAACGGATTTACAGTCCGCGACCTTTAGCCACTTGGATACCCTTCCGGCCAACAGGATGGGCAACTTGGCACTCAGTTGTGCCCATGACAAGCGCTTTCGCTGTACTTAAAGGCCCTTTCTGAAGTTGAGGGAGTGTAATATTGCCCCTTCACACCTGCGAGGCATCGCTTAGGCTCGGCCTATGCGGAAAACGCCACTGGTCGTGCTGATTGACGGCACTTGTGCGCTGTGTAACGGCACGGCGGCATGGCTAGCCCGCCGTAACGCTGTTGGAGGCATGGTCTTTGCCACGAACCAGGGCGAGGTCGCCCGTATCGCTGGCGAGCCGCCTGGCGGCGACCAGGGTACACTTGTCGTTTGGGATGGGTCACGTCGGCTTGTCCGATCGGCTGCCGTCCTCGTCCTTTTGCGGGAGCTCGGCGGGGGGTGGAGGTTGCTGGCTTGGCTGGGGTGGTTCTGGCCCTCGTCGCTTGGCGACTTCATCTACGACCAGGTCGCCCGCCGCCGGCATCGTTTCGCGGGGCCGGCCACCTGTACGCGCTTGAGCCCGTACGACCTCGCGGAATAGAAACTTATCCATGAAGACGCCCTCACTCCTACTGATGCTGCTAACGTTGCTGCTCTGTGCGGGGTGCAGTTCGAATGACTCCAAGCAAAGCCAAGCGGCCTTAGAGCAAAGTATGCTCAATGACACCGACGAGCGCAAGGCACGCCTCAAGGCCGAAGGCACGCTCAATCCGGAGGAATATAAGGCGCTCGCGCTGAAGATGGGTTGGACGAATAAGGACGCGCGCGGCATTCCGCCGGCTCCCACGACGGCGGAGTTGGAAAAGCGCGTCAAGGAAGCGGCAGGAAATCGCTGATGGCTTACGTCCTGCGCAGGCTGCTGGAGATGATCCCGGTCCTGCTCGTGGTCATTACGGCGACTTTTTTTCTAGCACATGCCGTGCCCGGTGGCCCCTTTGATAAAGAGCGCCCGTTGCCGGCGGAAGTAAAAGCGCGGCTCGAGGCCTATTATGGTTTGAATAATTCGCTGCCGACGCAGCTCGTCCACTATATGACTAACTTAGTGAAGGGTGATCTCGGCCCTTCCATTAAGTATCCTGGCTGGTCGGTGAGTGAAGTGATTGGCGCGCGGATTGGCGTCTCGTTTTCTCTCGGGCTGGTTTCGCTCTTAATGGCGGTGCTCATCGGCGTGCCCGTGGGGGTGCTGGCAGCTTCTCGGCCGAATAGCTGGCTCGATCGCGTCCCGATGGGCTTCACACTGATTGGGATTTGTGTACCCTCTTTTGTGCTCGGCCCGATTCTTGCGCTCGTCTTCGCGCTGGGTTTGGGCTGGCTGCCCCCGTGCGGATGGGGCTCGGCCGTACACTACGTGCTGCCCGCTTGCACCCTCGGATTAATCACCGCGGCCCCGCTGGCCCGCCTGACGCGCGGTTCGCTGATGGAAGTGCGCTCGCTGGATTACGTCCGAACCGCGCGCGCCAAGGGCGTGCCGCCGCTGCGCGTCTGGTTTGTCCATGCGCTTCGTAATGCCCTTCTGCCTGTCGTCACTTATCTGGGGCCCGCGGCGGCTGGACTCGTCTCGGGCTCCTTTGTCATTGAGTCGCTCTTTGATGTGCCCGGTATGGGTCGCCTTTTCGTCACCGCCATCATCAACCGTGATGTCATGTTGATCCTTGGTACCACCATTATCTACGCCGTCGCGCTGCTCTTCCTTAATCTCGCCGCTGACCTCGCGAATGCAGCGCTCAATCCTAAGGTGGCGCGCGGACGATGAACGAAATCTCTTCCACGCCTATCGTCGCCTCCGAGAGCGGATGGCAACGTTTCCTAAAGGACCGGGCGGCGGTCTGGTCGGCGTGCTTCCTCCTGTCGATCTCCGCGGTCTGCTTCCTGTCGCCTTTGATCGCGCCGTATCCGTACATGGAGCAGAATCTCGCCAGCAGCGCGATGGCGCCGTCCGCCGCCCATTGGCTGGGCACTGATTTGCTTGGTCGCGATGTCTTGTCGCGCCTCATGCAGGGCGGGATGATTTCGCTCTTCGTGGGCCTGATTGCGACGACCGTCGCCTTACTCCTCGGCATTTGCTATGGCGTGCTGGCTGTCGAGATGGGTGGGCGGGCGGAGGATATGATGATGCGCGGGGTTGATATCGTGAGTACACTGCCGCTCACGCTCATCGTGATTCTCTGTACCGTTGTCTTTAAGCAGAGTATGACGATGATCTTCCTCGCTGTGGGCGGCGTCTCTTGGCTCACCATGGCACGGATTATTCGCAATCAGACCCGCGAGTTACGCAACTCGCAGTTCGTACAGGCCGCCGAGGCGCTCGGGCAATCGCGCTTCGGTATCTTCCGGAATCATTACCTCCCCAACCTCGCCGGCACTATCGCCATCTGCGCAACCCTGACCGTGCCTGGCGTGATGCTGTTAGAGGCCTTTGTGAGCTTCTTGGGGCTTGGGGTGAAGGCACCGATGACCTCCTGGGGTCTGATGATCAAGGAAGGGGCCGATATCATGGAGGAGTGCCCTTGGCTCCTTATCTCGCCTTCGGTGGTCTTCGCCCTCACATTGCTCTCGCTCAACTTCCTCGGCGATGGGCTGCGCGACGCCTTTGATCCGCGTTCCTCCCGCAAGTAACCCATGCCGCTTCGCCGATATATCGTGATCAAGGCCGACGGGGCGGAGGGCTTGGAGTTTGAAGTGGAGCTGCCGGCCGATGCTCCTGACTTCACACACCACCCAGTGACGAAGGAGGCCTGCCGCCGTGTCTTGGAATCGCCGACCCTTACGACCAAGTATGGGGATGGGGCGATGAAGCAGGCCGTGAGCGACAAGCGGCTTGCCCAGGCTGGCTTTCAGAGGCTGGAGAAGGACGGTAAGGGCGGCTGGAATAAGATTAACTGAACGCTGGGGGCAGTCGCTGACCTCCGTAAATGAATCACCCCGCCGGGTGGCGGGGTGAAGCATCGTCAGGGTGGGCGTTTCCGCCGTGTAAATTAACT
>CAIKRN010000245.1 GCA_903829855.1 uncultured Opitutia bacterium | reverse complement strand
TTGCCTTCGCGCGCGATGCGCAGACGCGAGACTTCAAGCACGGGAGGGAGGATACGAGGCTTCGCCACGGGCAAATGCTATGAAGCAAGATGGCACGGCTTCCAAGTCGCAAAGCCTGCCGTGCACACTTGCGCTCGCCACCCAATCGCCCTACCACTGCCGCATGCGCTGGACCCCCGCCCTCCTGCTTCTCAGCGTCCTCGTCCATGCGGCCGAACCTAAGGCAAGTCGCACGACACCGCCGGAGACCCCCATCAAAGAAGGCATCGAGACGCGCATCGCCTGCGACCACAACGGTGGCTTCTCCAAATACGCCGACGTCTACCACTACAAGGTGTGGTTGCCGAAGGGTTATAACGCCGAGCCCAAGAAAACCTGGCCCGTCCTCTTCATCGCCTCTCCGGGTGGCAATGCCAACATGGGCAACATGGCAGACTGGATCAAACGCCACGGCTACATCGCCATCATGCTGGAGGAGTCCAAAAATGGGCCCTGGGATCCGAGTGTCGGAAATTTTCTCGCTGCGCATCAGGATGCAGCGAAACGCTTCCGGATCGCCGATGGTAAAAAAGTCTGCACCGGCTTCTCGGGCGGAGCGCGCGCGAGTTCCATCTTCGTGAGCATTGGCGATAACTTCGGCGGCGTCATCCTCCAAGGGGCGGGCGTCGGCACGCTCGATAACGGCCTCCGCGGACTCAACGGCATCCGCATACCGGCCGTCGCACTCACCATCGGGAAAAAAGACCCTAATCGCGGAGAAATCGCGGGGTTGCGCGAATCGCAGGGCGAGCGGCTGCAAGTCTTTGAATTTGAGGGCGGCCATCAGTGGGCCCCCAAAGACGTCATCGAGAAAGCACTTGATTACGTCGACGGCCACCTCCCCCAATAAGGGAGTACTCTTGCCATTGCCCGGAAGCAGGGCATTGAAAGCGCATCCCCATGCGACACGCCTTCGTCTTGCTCTTCCTGGCCACCGTTGCCGCCTTTGCCGCCGACCCAGCTCTGAAGTTTGCCGACCCGAAGCCGCAGGCGTATCAGCTCAAAGCCCGCGCCAGCGAGATCGACCCCCGTTGCAAGTCGCACCCCGAGATTGACTTCGTCTTCGAGAAGGCCGGTAAACCTGCTGACCTCGAGAACGCCAGCGTCGACACCCGCGTGGCCCCGCGCGGACAGCTCGTCGTCTGGCTCATGGGCCACAACCAAGTGCTCGCCGACAAAGTCAACGGCTACGGCCTCCACTTCATCCAAGTCAGTTACGCCAACGGCTGGTTCGGCAAACTCAACACGGAGCCCACGGACGACCCACAGCACCTTGGCAATATCCGCCTCGAAGCCACGGCCGGCGTCGACGCGAGCAAGGACATCGATATCCCCGTGCCAGACAGCATGAAGGAGCGCGCCTTCCAATTCGTAAAGCACCTCGCCAAGACCAATCCGCAAGCCCGCTGGGATTTCTTTCTGACGAAGGACGGCAAGTCGCTCGACTGGGAAAAAGTGATTGTCTCCGGGGCTTCGCACGGCGCGACCTCAGCGGCCCGCTTCGGCATCTATCAGAAATGCGCCCGCATCGTCATGTTCTGCGGGCCGCGCGACAACCTCGATAACTGGCAAGGGCTGCCCTCCGCTACGCCCTCCAATCGCTTCTTCGGTTATAGCCACGTCCTCGATGGCGGCTGGACGGAAGACCATTACCCGCGCTCCTGGCTGCTCATGGGGCTCAATAAATTCGGCCCCATCGTGAATACCGAAAAAGAGAAAGCCCCTTACGACCACTCGCGCCGACTGATTTCCGATGCGCCCCTCAAAGGTACCGAGAAAGAACAAGCCGCGCGCGGACACGGCTACGTGACACCGAGCAAAGGCTCTCCCAAAGACGCCAAGGGCAATAACCTGCAGGATGATGTCTGGCGCTATCTCTTCACCTCCTCGGTAGATGAAATCGGCAAGCCCGTCGCTGCCGAGCCGGGCGTCCGGATGGATCAGCAGACCAAAAAGAAGAAGTAAGCCGCCGCACGGACGGCTTGCCCTCGGGTGGGTTTCGGCTGTTGGATGGCTATCTTCCCGTGGCCATCCGCATCGACCTAGTCACCCTCTTCCCCGGCATGGCCGATGGCTTCCTCCAGGAATCGGTCATTGGGCGTGCCATGGATAAGGGGCTGATCCAGTTCAAAGCCCACGACCTGCGCACCTACTCCAAGGATAAGCACCGTAAGGTGGACGACATGCCCTACGGGGGCGGCCCAGGCATGCTGATGACCTGCCAGCCCCTCTTTGACGCCGTAGATGCCTTGGCCACACCTGGTTGCGAGGTCATCTACCTTTGCCCGGATGGAGAACAGCTGACCAATGGGCTAGCGCGTGAACTGGCCCAAAAAAGCCACATTATCCTCATTTCCGGCCACTATGAGGGAATCGACCAGCGCTTCCGGGACCAGAAAGTCACCCGCGAGGTCTCCATTGGCGATTATGTGCTCACAAATGGCACTTTGCCGGCCTGTGTCCTGGTCGATTGCCTTGGCCGGCAGATTCCCGGCGTGCTCGGGGAGGAAAACTCCTTGACGGGAGATAGTTACAACGGCAAGTTGCTCGCCTTTCCGCAGTTCACCCGACCCGCTGTTTACGATGGTCTCGAGGTGCCCCCGGTCCTCCTAGGAGGAAATCACGCCGAAATCGAAAAATGGCGCCGGGAAAGGCAAATCGAGAAGACAAAGCAACGCAGACCGGACCTGATGAAAGACCAAGAACACCAGCCATGAGCAACCATCCCCTCATCCAATTTGCCACCCAGCCCCAGCTGAAGACCGCCCGCGGCGACCATGAATTCAAGGTCGGCGACGGCGTCAAGGTAGCCACCAAGGTCCGCGAAGGCGACAAAGAGCGCACGCAGACCTTCTCTGGCATCGTCATCCAGCGTAAAGGCGGAGGCATCCACGAGACCTTCACCGTCCGCCGCGTTTCCTTCGGCGAAGGCGTTGAGCGCACTTTCCCGGTCCACTCCCCCAACATCGAGAAGATCGAAGTCGAGCGCGTCTCGCAGGTCATGCGCGCCCGCCTCTTCTACCTCCGCGATCGCCAGGGTAAGTCGGCCACCAAGGTTAAGGAAAAGCGCTTCGACCCGACTGAGCACGCTGCTCAGCAGGCCGCTGTCGCCGCTGCTGCCGCTGCCGCCAAATAAGAGGCCTAACCGACCGCCCAAAACCCCGCCCATGGCGGGGTTTTTTGTGCCCGGAGAACACCCTAGGCGACGGGGTTAAAATCACGTATTCGCCTGACGCATCGTAAGTAATTGCAATTCAACGTCTTGATTTGCGTGTTTTCAGTACGTCTCCGGTGCCTGTGAAGAAATTTTCCTGCAAACTACCGGGGAATGCTTGACTCCCCCTCCCCTCCCTGCGTCTTTCCACGTCCCTGTTTTGGAAAACCTCCTGAGCAGGCATCTACACCAACTTCTCCTCACCATGCTACGCATCCGCCTCCAACGCTTCGGTACGAAAAACGAGCCGTCCTATCGCCTCGTCGTCGCCGAGCAGAGCATCCGCCGCGACGGTCGCTTCGTCGAAGTCCTCGGCAACTACAATCCTCGCGCCCGCGGTAAGACCCCTGGCCTCGTGATCAACGTCGAACGCGTCGACCATTGGGTCAAGCTGGGTGCCCAGCCGTCCGATACGGCCAAGTCGCTCGTAAAGCGTGCCCGCGAAGAAGCGGCTGCTCCGGCCAAGGCCTAAGTTAATTTACACGGCGGAAACGCCCACCCTGACGATGCTTCACCCCGCCACCCGGCGGGGTGATTCATTTACGGAGGTCAGCGACTGCCCCCAGCGTTCAGTTAATCTTATTCCAGCCGCCCTTACCGTCCTTCTCCAGC
>CAIKRN010000244.1 GCA_903829855.1 uncultured Opitutia bacterium | reverse complement strand
GCCGAGCACTGGCCTTGCAGGAAAGCCGCCGCATCCTCGCCCGTCACCCGGACGACCGCGGTGTCTGCTAAAGCGAATCGCCAAGCCATCAGAGTACCGCCCAAAGCCAAGCGATGCCATGCAGCACAAGGTTCGCATAGATAGCCGCCATGACGTCATCTAATACGATGCCGAAACCTCCGGGTAGCTTCTCAAGCTCCTTAATGCCAAAAGGCTTGGTGATATCGAACAGGCGAAACAAAAGAAATCCGAGCAGGATGAAGAGGAGCGAGGACTTGCCGTGCTGGACGTAAGGATTGAATAAAAACACCAAGGGCATCGCCGCAAACTCATCGAGGATAACTTCGGATGGATCCTTCTTGCCGATGAACGCCGCGGCCACGCCGCACAGCAGGATCGCCGCAATCACGACGAGCGCATCAAACGCAAGCTCGTGCTCCCTGCCCTTGGCATGAGCGAGGCGCACGACCAACGCCCACCACAGTAAGCCAGCCGCGGAGCCCCACGTACCCGGTGCTTTCAATCGTCCGAGCGGACCGAGCGTCGCGATTTGGACGATCATGACGCCAAACCGGGCAGGTGACGACGATGACGAATCAAATAACTAGCACCGGAAATAACCGTGAGTGCGACCGACAGCCAAAACAACGACATGATGATCACCTCCCAGCGCTGATGCCAGAGAGCGGAAAGTTTCCAGTGCGTCTCGTAGGCGCGCAGGCCGATGAGGTGACCGATGGCGATGATTTGCAGGAAGGTCTTAATCTTACCGAGACCCTCCGCTTCAAGCACCTGCCCGGAGGCCGCGGCGACGAGGCGTAGCCCAGTGATCAGGAACTCGCGGATAATAATCAGCATCACCCCGAAAGAAGTATAGAGCACCGTCGCCGCGTCCGCAGAGAGCGCCTGCCCCGCTTCATCCCAGCGCTTCACCGGCAAGCAGTCGATGGCGGCGAGGCCGACGAGCAGGCCGAGGATGAAGATCTTATCAACCAGCGCGTCCATGAGGCGACCGAAGTCGGTCACGGCGTTCAGCTTGCGGGCCATCCAACCATCAAAGATATCCGTCAACGCCGCCAAGATGAACAGCGCCAAGGCGGCACTCGCCCAAGCACCCGCCCAATAGGTCCAGAGCGTAATCAGGAAGATGGCCGGGAGCCGGGCGGCCGTGAGGAGGTTGGGAAGGTGCCGAAGAAAACGCATGCAGGCTTGCGGCAAGGATGTTCCCGGCCGAGAGTATGCCGCAACAGGAAAAAGATGGCCCGACTTATCCGCATCGCCGTTTACCCCGGCACCTTCGACCCGATTACCTTGGGGCACCTCGACGTCCTGCGCCGGGCCTCGCGCCTGTTTGACCAAGTCATCGTCGCCGTCGCCGCGAGCGACTCGAAGAACCCTTGGTTCACCCTCGAAGAACGCCTCAAGATGGCCCGCCAAGCCTGTAAGGGCATCCGCAATGTGAAGGTCCTCGAACTCGACGGCCTGACCGTCGAATTCGCCCGGAAACACAAGGCGGCAGCCATCATCCGCGGCCTCCGTAAATTCAGCGATTTCGAGTTCGAATTCGACTTAGCCCACGCCAATCGACTGATGGCCCCCGAGATCGAGACGGTCATCCTCATGCCCAGCCAGGACCAGTTCGTGACCTCTTCCAGCTTCGTGAAGGACATCGCCCGGCATAAGCTTTCCCAAGCCGCGGCCTTCGTCCCCCGGTGCGTCCTGCCCCACCTACGCAAAAGACTAGCGGAAAAGGGCTAAAAGGGCCTGCCTCCGCTGTTGACCGTGGGGGGTAGTTCTATTTGCTCGGCCGTTCCCCCCTTTCGGTCCAAGACCCCGGGGGTCTCCCTCCCTTTACCTACCATGGACATCAAAATCCAAGAAACTAACCCGACCCGCCGCTCCGTCACCGTGACGGTCCCTGCCGCGACCGTCGTCGCCGCCGAGAAGGAAGTCCTCAAGGGCTTCACCCGCGAGGCCGCCCTCCCGGGCTTCCGCCCCGGCAAAGCGCCCGAGTCCGTCGTGCGCCTGAAGTACAGCAAGCAGATCGCCGATGAGGTCAGCCAGCGCCTCCTCTCCCAGGGCTACGAACGCATCCAACAGGAAAAGGGTTTCACGATCTACACCGTGGCCGACGTCCAGAAAGACGAAGCTTCCGGCACCGACGTGATCTTCCGCTACGAAGTCGACGTGGTCCCTGAGTTCAAGACCCCCGACTGGAAGTCCGTCAAGATTCCCGCCGAGACCGTCGCCGTTACTGAAGACGACATCGAAGCCCATCTGAAGAAAATCCTCGAGCAGCGCGCCCGCTACGAAAAGACCGAAGACGCCGCCGCCAAGGGCGACTACGTCCGCATCGGCTACGTCGGCACCATCGATGGCAAGCCGGTCAGCGAAATTGACGCCGAGGCCAAATCCTACGGCAGCGCCGAATCCACCTGGGAAGAAGCCGGTGCCGAAGGCGAAATCGTCGCCGTCCCCGCCATCGCCAAGGCCGTCATCGGCCTCAAGGCCGGCGCCACCGCCAAGGCCGAACACACCTTCGCCGCCACCCATGAACGCGAAGCCCTCCGCGGCAAGACCGTGCAGTACGCCATCACCGCCAGCGAAGTCCGCCGCAAAGAACTCCCGAAGATCGACGAGACTTTCCTGAAGTCTGTCGGCGTGAAGGACGAAGCCGAACTCCGCGACCAACTCCGCAAGGGCATCGAAGGTTCCAAGGCCCAAGCCGCCGAAACCGCCCGCCGCGAAAAGGCCGTCGACGCCCTCCTCGCTGGCCAAGATTTCCCGCTGCCTGAATCCGCCATCAACTCCGTCGCCCAAGGGCTCTTCTACCAGTACGCTGAAATGCGCATGCGTAGCGGCACCAAGCCCGAGGAACTCGAAACCCAGCGCGACGATATCCTCGCCGAAGCGAAGAAGGCCGCCGCCATCCGCGTCCGCGCCCAATTCGTCCTCGCCCGCATCGCCGAAGAAGAAAAACTTCAGGTCTCCCAGCAGGAATTGGGCGCCGCCATCATGCAGGCCGCCCAATCCACCCAGACCCCACCCGAAAAGCTCGTCAAGGACCGCCAGCGCATCGCTGAGATCCGCCGCGACGCCCTCCTCAATAAGGCCCTCGATCTCGTCCTCGCCGGCGGAATCGCAGCCTAAGGGTTGAGAATCCGGCCCGAGCGGGCATAGTAACCTCCACCCTCCTTCCATGTCGTACATCATTCCAAACGTAGTCGAGCGCGACGCCCGCGGCGAAAGAGCCTGGGATATCTACAGCCGCCTGCTCAAGGACCGTATCATCTTCCTCGGTGCGCCGATCTACGACGACGTCGCGAATGCGGTCATCGCCCAGCTGCTCTTCTTGCAGATGGAAGACCCGAAGAAGGATATCTCGATCTACATCAACTCCCCCGGTGGCTCCATCACCGCGGGCATGGCGATCTACGATACGATTAATTTCCTGACCTGCGAAGTGAACACTTACTGCATCGGTCTTTCGGCCAGCATGGCCACCGTACTCCTCGCCGCCGGCACCAAGGGCAAGCGCCACGCGCTCCCCAACTGCCGCGTGATGATTCACCAGCCCAGCGGCGGCGCCACGGGCCAGACGTCCGATATCTCCATCGCCGCCAAGGAAATCCTCCGCTGGCGCGATACGCTCAATCACGTCCTCGCCAAGCACAGCGGCAAGACGCCAGAGGATCTGCAGCGCGATTCTGACCGCGATTTCTACATGACGGCCGAACAGGCCAAGGCCTACGGCCTCGTGGACCACGTGGTCGCGCCCAAGACGGGCCGCGCCTAAGCGTATGGCCGGCGACCGCGCCGAGAGCTGCTCCTTCTGCGGCAAACCCGCCGCACAGGCGGGCAAACTCATCGCTGGCCCGGGCGGCGTAGGCATCTGCGATGCGTGCGTGAGCACCTGCGGCCGCCTACTCGAGCGCGAGAAAACCCGCGACGGCAAGCCCACGGCGACCGCCGCTGCCGGTGGCCCCGCCCTCCAGGAAGCTCCGAAGAAAAACCCCCTCGCTCCGGTCAAACTCATCCCGCCAACTAAGCTCCGCAGCGAACTGGACGCCCACGTCATCGGCCAAGACCACGCCAAGAAAGTCCTCTCCGTCGCCGTCTTCAATCACTACAAGCGACTCAACGATCGCCTGACCCAAGCCACGGCCGAACAAGCCGGCGACCTCGCCGACGTCGAACTCGATAAGAGCAATGTACTGCTCATCGGCCCCACGGGCACTGGCAAAACACTCCTCGCCCGCTCGCTCGCGCGCATGCTCGACGTGCCTTTTGCGATCGCCGACGCCACCACCCTCACCGAAGCCGGCTACGTCGGTGATGACGTCGAGACCGTCGTGCTCCGTCTCCTGCAGGCCGCCGACATGGACATCGACCGCGCCCAGCGCGGCATCGTGTTCATCGATGAAATCGATAAAATCGGCCGGAAGTCTGATTCGGCTTCAATCACCCGCGATGTCTCAGGTGAAGGCGTCCAGCAGGCGCTCCTCAAACTTCTCGAAGGGACGATCTGCAACGTCCCCCCCGCCGGTGGCCGTAAACACCCGGAGCAGCAGTGCATCCGCGTCGATACGTCCGATATCCTTTTCATCTGCGGCGGCGCCTTCGCCGGCCTCGATCGCATCATCGCCCGCCGCTCCGGCTCAAAGTCCCTCGGCTTCGTCGCCCCACAGAACGACCAGACGACCCTTTCCGCTGAACAGATCATCGCCGGCCTACAGCCCGAGGATTTGTTCTCCTTCGGGATGATTCCAGAGTTCGTCGGCCGCCTGCCCGTCATCTCCGTCCTGGAGCCACTCGATCGCGCAGCCCTCATCCGCATCCTGACCGAGCCGCGCAACGCCGCGACGAAGCAATACCGCAAACTTTTCGCCCTCTCGGGTATGACCCTGGAGTTCAACCGTGAATCCCTCGAGGCCGCCGCCGACAAGGCGCTCGCCCTCGGCACCGGCGCCCGCGGCCTCCGCTCCGTCCTCGAAGGCGTCCTCCTCGAGACGATGTACGCCCTCCCCGAAGCCGTTCCGGGCTCGAAGTTCACGGTCACGGCCGAGGCCATTCGCGGCGATAAGCCGGTGACGGTGTCCGCCCCGAAAAAGAAGGCTTCCTGATTTCCATGATCGTCTATCCGGCCATCGATATCCGCGGCGGCACCTGCGTCCGCCTCAGCCAAGGTCGCGACGACGCGCGCACCGATTATTATAAGGACCCGGTCGAGCCGGCCATTCAGTTCGCCCAAGCTGGCGCAGAATGGATTCACGTCGTCGACCTCGACGGCGCCTTCGGCGGCGCCCCACTCAATCTTCCCACGCTCCAGCGCATCGCCGCGCTCGGCCCGAAAATCCAGTTCGGCGGCGGCATGCGCGACCGCGCCATTGCCGAAGCCGCCTACGCTGCCGGCGCGAGCCGCATCGTCATCGGCACGCGTGCTGCGACGGATCCCGCTTTCCTTCATGAGATGGCCAAGGCCCACGGTCCGCGCCTCGCCGTCGGCATCGATGCCAAAGACGGCCTCGTCGCCGTCAAGGGCTGGACGGCTGTCACCGCCCTCAAGGCTACGGAATTCGCCAAAGCCGCCGGTGACCTTGGCGTGTCGACGGTGATCTACACCGATATCGCGACCGACGGGATGCTCACGGGTCCTAATTGGAAATCACTCGAGGAAGTCCTCAAGGCCTGCCCTTGCGGCGTCATTGCTTCGGGGGGTGTCGCTGGCACGGAAGATGTCGCACGTCTCGCGCAGCTGTCCCAAACCTACCCGAATCTCGTCGGAGCCATCGTGGGCAAAGCACTCTACGAAGGCCGTTGCGATGTGCCGGGATTGCTCGCCGCTGCCCGCGGAAAGTAAGCTCAGCCGCGGCTCCCGCCGCCTTCCGATGCTTGCCAATGCGTCACCTCGCCCCACGATGAGCCCATCGATGGTCTTGTTTCGCCCATTCCTCTCTCTCTGCGTCCTCCTCCTCGCCTCGGGCGTCGTCAGTGCCGCTCCCGAGGCACCCGGGATGACCGCCGCTCAGGTAATCTCCCAGGCCCGCGCCGCGATCGCTGACCATCCCGCCGATCTCGCGAATGTGAAAGCCGTCCGCCTGCAATTCACGGCGACAAATCCCGAGAACAAGGAATCGACAGTCTTCACCCTCCTCCTCGCCGCTCCGCAGCTCCGCTTGCTTCGCACGGAGGATAAGAACCATAACTCCGAATCCTCCGTCTGTGCCGGCCGCCTCGAAGGCTGGCTGGCCCGCAAGAACAGCGCCTTCGCCCACCGCGACCTGAAGGCGGTGCCCTATGCTGAATTCAAGAAGATGCAGGATATGGCCAGCGATGACCTAGGCTTCTTCGCCGCCCCGAGCAACGGCACGGTGACCTACCACGGGACTTCGGAAATCAACGGCCGCAAGACCTACGTCCTCGACTACGCCTATCAAAGTGGTTTCGCGATCTCCCGTTATTTCGATGCGAGCTCTTTCGCCCTCGTGGCTTCAGATCAAAACACCCCGGACGGACATAAGCAGCGCCAACTCGTCGCTGGCACGACCAAAGTCGCCGGCCTCGTCTTGGTCTCCAAAGAAATCGTCTTCATCGACGGACGGAAGAGTGGCGAAGTGACCTACGACAAAATCGAGGTCAACCCGACCATCGATCCACACACCTTCGACTTCCCCTCCTTCTGAGCCCATGACCACCCTTCGCTCCAGCGATAAGGATTTTCGCGCCAAACTCCGTGCCTTCGTGGGCACGGGTGAAGCCGCCCCCGACGTGCGCACCGCCGTCGCCGCTATCATCGCCGACGTAAAAGCCCGCGGTGATATCGCCGTGCTGCACCACACCGCGAAGTTCGATCACGCGAAACTCAACGTCCGCCAGATTCGCGTGCCACTCGAGCAACTCGAGAAGGCCGCGGCCAACCTCGACCCCGCGAAGCGTAAGTCCTTCGACGAGGCGGCTAAATGCATCACGGACTTCCACGCCCGCACGCTCCCCAAGGGCTGGACGGCGAAGAATCCCCACGGCGCCATGGTCGGCGAACGTCACCATGCTATTCGCCGTTGCGGTCTCTACATTCCCGGCGGCCAAGTGCCGCTTGTCTCCACGGTGCTAATGACCGCACTCCCCGCCAAGGTCGCTGGCGTGCCTGAGATTTGCGCCTGCACGCCGCCCCAGCCGGACGGCAAAATTAATCCCGACATCCTCGCCGCGCTCTACCTTAGCGGCGTCCGCGAAGTCTACGCCGTTGGCGGCGTTCAAGCCATCGCGGCGATGGCCCTCGGCACCGACAGCATCCGCGCGGTCGACAAGGTTTTCGGCCCAGGCAATGCCTTCGTGACCGAGGCCAAGCGCCAGCTCTTTGGCATCGTCGGCGTCGATCTCCTCCCCGGCCCCAGCGAAGTGATGATCATCGCCGACCGAACCGCGAAGGCCGAATGGGCCGCCGCGGATCTCTGTGCCCAAGCCGAACACGGTAGCGGCAAAGAAAAACTCTACCTCGTCACGGATAACGAAGCGTTCGCTGATAAGTGCCTCGCCTCCGCCCGCACGCAGTCCAACTCCCTCACGCACGGTGAGAAAATCCGCAAGGCCCTCGACTCGAAGGTCTGCGTGGTACTCGTTCCGAAGATCGAAGATGCCGCCGAAGTCGCCAACCTCGTCGCCCCCGAACACCTCGAACTGATGGTGGCCAAGACAAAACTAAAGAAACTCTCTGCCGCCGTCACGACGGCTGGCGCCATTCTGCTCGGCCCGCACACCCCCACGGTGCTCGGCGACTTCACGGCCGGCCCCAGCCACACGCTGCCCACGGGCGGCACGGGGCGCTTCTTCAGCGGCCTGCGCGTGGCCGACTTTCTTCGCCGCACGAGCCTGGTGCAGTATGACCCGGCTTCACTCAAGAAGGCCGCCGCGGTAGTCGATGCGTTCGCCCGCATGGAGCGTCTCGACGCCCATGGTCGCTCGCTGAAACTCCGCCTTTAATCAGACCTCAGTCGCGCAAGGTCCGCATCACTTCCGCGTGCAGCTTCGGCGCCGCGGCGATGATATTACCTGCCTTAAGGGGGTCGCCTCCGCTCCACGAAGTGACGGTCGCCCCCGCACCGCGTAAAATGGGCAACACGGGCACCAAGTCCCAAGGGTTCATGATGGGGTCCGCCATGACGTGCGCGCGGCCGGCCGCCACGAGGAGGTGACCATAGCCGTCGCCCCAGGTGCGCACATGGGCGACGCTGTCAGCAAGGCGATTCCAGCGGACCTCGCGGTGGAGACGGCGGATATTATCGAGATCGGTGGAAACAACGACGGCCTCCTTGAGGGCGACTTCGGCGACGCGCACCGCCCGACCATTCAAAATGGTGGTGCGATTATCACCGATCATGCGCTCGCCAAGAATCGGCTGATCAATGACGCCGAGCACGGGCTGCCCTTCGTAGCGCAGGCCGATGAGTGTGACGTAAAGCGGAACGCGCGAGAGGAAGGATTTGGTGCCATCAATCGGATCGAGCACCCAGCAGAACTCAGCGTCGACGTTCTCCGGCCCAAATTCTTCACCCAGGATGCCGTGAGAAGGATAGGCTTTCTTAATCGCCGCCCGCATCAGCCGCTCAGCTTCCTTGTCCGCAACCGTCACGGGCGTGCCATCCGTCTTATACTCCACCTCGGTCTCGCGACGACCATGCGCGGCGATCAGAACGCCGCGGGCGAGGTCGGCGAGGGATTCGGCGAAGGCCTTGAGTTCGGTCTGGCGCGCTTCCGGGAGCATGCTTGAGAGGTAAGCCGCCCCCGCCCCCGCTCCAAGCGAAAAGCCCCGTGCACGCTTGAACCAGGCCCGATATTGCCGACACTGCGGCCATGCGGCCCTTCCCTTGGCTCCTTGGCCTGTGCAGCCTACTCAGCCAGCTGACGGCGGCGGAGCCCTGTCGCATCGAGATCGTCGAGCAAGGCACCGATTGGGTCGTACCCGGCGTCGAACTCCGCACCCAACACGGCGTCCGCTTTGTCTCCGATAATGCCGGCGTCATCGCCCTGGACCTGCCCGAGCTAATGGGCCGCGAAGTCTGGCTGGAAGTCATTGGCCAAGGTTATGGCGTGAAGGCCGACGGCTTCGGCTACCGCGGCGTACGCCTCAAGCCCGCCCCCGGCAAACGACTCAAGGTCGAGGTCACCCGCACCATCCTCGCCCGCCGTCTGGGTCGCCTCACCGGAGCGGGGCTCTTCGCCGAAAGCCAAAAGGTCGGCGAACAACTCGACTGGAAAGAAAGCGGCGTCCTCGGCTCCGATAGCGTCGTCACGACGACCGTCGGCGGCAAACTGCTCTGGTTCTGGGGTGACACCAATCTGCCGCACTACCCGCTCGGGATTTTTAATGTGTCGGGCGCCACGACGGAAAAGTTTTCCCCGCCAACCCAGCCGCCGCTGCGTCCACCTTATAAATATTTTACGAGCCGCCCAGCCGCCAAGGACGAGGAGCGCCCGCGCGGCGTCGCCGACATTCCCGGCGCAGGGCCGACCTGGATCTGGGGCCTCGTCACGCTGCCTGACGCCAAGGGCGCGCTGCACACGGTCTGTTCAGCGGTGAAGGTGAAAGGTGAAATGCACGCCTACCGCTGGGACCTCGCCGAATGGAATCCGCACGAGGAACTCTTCCATCCGCTATCCACACTCTGGACTGAAGGCGTTGATCAAACAAAAGCCCCCGTGATGCCAGAGGGGCATGCGGTCCCGTGGACCGATCGCGCCGGCCGCCGCTGGATTCTGTTTTGCAATCCGTTCCCGACGCTCCGCACGCCCGCTACCTACGAGGGCTGGAAAAATCCCGAAACCTGGCGAACCCTCACGCCGGACCCGGTCGCGGTGACGGCCGAGGGCGAAAATATCAAACCCCACGGCGGCCACATCGCTTGGCACCCGTGGTGCCGTAAGTGGCTCGCCCTCTTCACCCAAAAAGGCGGCAAGCCCTCCTTCCTCGGCGAAATTTGGCTCGCCGAAGCCGACGCCCCCACGGGCCCGTGGATCAACGCGCGCAAGGTGCTCTCGCACGACGACTACACGTTCTATAATCCCGTCCTGCACCCGGAGTTCTTCCGCGACGATTCACCGGTCATTCACTTCGAGGGCACGTACACGGTCACGTTCTCCGGCAATAAGCAGCCGACCCCGCGCTGGGATTATAATCAAGTACTCTACCAGCTCGACCTCTCGCTGCCTCCGTTCAATAAGACAAAATAAGGGCGCCCCGCTTGACCGCTCGCCCGGCCCGGTGACAATGGCGCCGTGCATGGTGCCACCGAGAGACTCCTGCGGGCCCGCGTCCGGCCAGGGCGTCGGGCGGTCATGCGGCAACACTGGGACGACCTTTTTTTCCTGCACTGGGAATATGACGTGGCCGCCCTCCAAGCTCGCCTCCCCGCCGGGCTCACCGTCGATACGTTCGCCGGTAAAGCCCACCTCGGCGTCGTCGGCTTTCGCATGAACGCGGTGCGCCCAGCCTTCCTCCCCGCCCTGCCCTGGCTCTCATCTTTCAACGAACTCAACGTGCGCACCTACGTACGCGACACCACCGGCGAACCGGGCGTCTGGTTCTTCTCGCTCGACTGTGACCGCGCCCCCGCGGTGGCGATCGCCCGCGCGTTTTTCGGACTCCCCTACGAACACGCGGCCATGTCCTTCGGCCCGGGCCTCGCACAGTCCTGCCGCCGTCGCGGTGAAGCGGAGACGGCCCGCTACGCTTGGTCGGCCACCTCGGCACCTCAGGCCACCACGCCAGGGTCACTCGAATTCCATCTGGCCGAACGCTACAGCTTCTTCTCCCACCAGGCTGGCCGTCTGGTGCGTGGCCAAGTCCATCACGCCCCCTACGAACTGAGTCAGGCCATCTCCACCGACTGGAGCGACCTGCCGCTCCGCTGGGATGGCTTTGACGTCGGCGGCCGCGCCCCTGACGTGGCCCACTGTTGCCAAGGTGTCGCCATCGAGGCTTTCTCCCTGGTGCCCGCCCATGCGTAAGAAGCTCACCGACTACCGCCATGCCGTCTGGGATTGGAATGGCACGCTCCTTGATGATACGTGGCTCTGCTGCGAGTCTCTGAACCTGCTGCTGCAAGAAGACGGCCACCCGCTCGTCGACCCGGTCCGCTATCGACAGATTTTCCAGTTCCCGGTGATTAAAGTCTATCAGGCCATCGGCTTCACGCCCGACGAGACCTCTTTCCGCGCGATGTCCGTGCGCTTCATGGCCGCCTATGAAGCCCGCAAGCACGAGTGCCAACTCCACCCGCACGCGGAGTCGCTCCTCGCCGGCCTCACGGCCGCCGGCCTCACGCATTCCGTTCTTTCCGCTTACGAGCTCAACCTGCTCACGGCGACGCTCACGCAGTACGGACTGGACCGCCACTTCATCAAGACCTGCGGCGGGAGTGACATCCACGCGGGGAGCAAAGAGGAACGCGCCCGCCACCACTTGACCGATCTCGCCCGCCGACCCGCCGAAGTTATTTATATCGGCGATACCGCTCACGACGCCGAAGCCGCGGCCGCCATGGGGGTCGATTGCGTCCTCGTTGCCCACGGGCATCAGCACCGCGATCGACTCACGGGGCAAGGCGTCCGCGTGGTCGATAGTTTCGCCGAGTTGGTCGCTGAACTTTAGGCAACAAACCCGCGGGCCAGGGGTCAAAATACTCACAGCCCCGCGTTTTGGTTGCCCTCCGGGTGACCACGGGGTTCATATTAGCGCCCGCCTGCCCCATGCCCCTTTCCTCCATGACCAAAGTGGTCAACCCCAGCATCCTGGATCACCCCTGGCTGGTGCTTGTCCTCGCGGTGCTGGTGGCCTTTTCCATCTACCTTATCCTTCGCTCCAAACGACCCCCCATGGCCCATACCCCCAACTCCTCCGAATCCAACGAAGAGATCGCCGACGTCAAACAGGCGAGCGCCGAAGGCTTCGGCTCCAACGAACAGGTTTTCCCGCCGAGCGCCGAGTTCGTCGCCAAGGCCCGCGTCAAAGGAATGGATGGTTACCATGCCCTCTACAATCGCTCCATCCAAGACCCTGATGGCTTCTGGGCCGACGAAGCGAAGGAACTCTCCTGGTTCAAGCCGTGGACCAAAGTCCTCGATGAATCCAAAAAGCCTTTCTTCCGCTGGTTCGTCGACGGCAAGACCAACGTGGCCTATAACTGCCTCGACGCCCAAGTCGCCAAGGGCCTCGGCGATAAGGTCGCCATCGTCTACGAAGGTGAGCCCACCACCGACGGCCAGGCCACCGAAGTCCGCCGCATCACTTACCGCGAACTACTTTCCGAAGTCAGCCGCTTCTCCAACGTCCTTAAGGGTATGGGACTTCAGCGCGGCGACACGGTCGCAATTTACATGCCGATGGTGCCCGAACTCGCGATGGCCGTCCTCGCCTGCGCCCGCCTCGGCATCGTCCACTCCGTGGTCTTCGGCGGTTTCTCCGCCGAATCCATCCGGGATCGCGTCAACGACGCGAAATCGAAAGCGGTCATCACGATGGATGGCGGCTACCGCCGCGGTAAATTCCTCCCACTCAAGCAGACGGTCGATGAAGGCGTGAAAGATTGTGCGACGTGCGCCCACGTGCTCGTACTCCAACGCCACCCAGGCAAGCCGGACGCCGGTTGCGTCATGCAGCCCGGCCGCGATGTCTGGTACCACGAGGCCGCCGCCAAGGTCTCCGATCAATGCGAGGCCGTCCAACAGGAGGCCAATGAAATGCTCTTCCTGCTCTACACTTCCGGTTCCACCGGCAAGCCCAAGGGCATCATGCACAGCGTCGGTGGCTACATGGTCCACGCCTATGCGACCAATAAATACGTCTTCGACCTCCGCGACGACGACCTCTTCTGGTGCACGGCCGATGTGGGCTGGGTCACGGGCCACACGTACGTGGTCTACGGACCGCTCCTGAACGGCGCTTCGGTGCTCATGTACGAAGGCGCCCCAGACGCTCCTGACTTCGGTCGCTTCTGGAAAATCGTCCAAGACCACAAAGTCTCGGTCTTCTACACGGCCCCGACCGCCATCCGCGCTTTCATGAAGTGGGGCGATGAATGGGTGAAGAAGCATGACCTCTCCTCGCTCCGCCTCCTCGGCTCCGTCGGCGAACCGATCAACCCAGAAGCTTGGCTTTGGTATCATCGGAACATCGGCGCCGAGCGCTGCCCGATCGTCGACACGTGGTGGCAGACCGAAACCGGCGGCCACATGATTACCCCAATGCCTGGCTGCACGCCCACCAAGCCTGGCTCCGCGACGCTTCCCTTCTTTGGCGTCGACGCCGCAGTGCTCGATGAGAACGGCAACGAAACCGACCACGGCATCCTCGCCATCCGCAAACCCTGGCCGGGTATCACGCAAGGGATCTTTGGCGACGAACAGCGCTACGTGGACACCTACTGGAATCGCTGGGGCGGTAAATATTACTTCCCAGGCGACGGCGCCATCCGCGACAAGGACGGCTACCTCTGGATCACCGGCCGCGTCGACGATGTGGTCAATGTCTCGGGCCACCGCATCGGCACGGCTGAACTGGAAGCGATCTTCATCGAAGACGCCGCTGTGGCCGAATCCGCCGTCATTGGGGTTAAGCACGACCTCAAGGGCCAGGGTCTCATGGCCTTCGTCATTCTGAAAACGGCCGCCGCCAAGAACGTCGACGAAGCCGCCCTCGCCAAGAAGCTCAACGGGATGGTCGACGCCAAGATTGGCAAATTCGCCCGCCCGGAACGCATCGTCTTCGTCCCGGATCTCCCGAAGACCCGCTCCGGCAAGATCATGCGACGCCTGCTGCGCGATATCTCCGAAGGCCGCGAACTGGGCAATGTCTCCACCCTGGCCGACCCAGCCGTCGTCGAGGCCATCCGCGCGAAGTTCAATACCGCTAAGGCCTGATTCTGGCTCGCAGGTACGGGCAGCACCGCGTGCTGCCCCCTAGCCGTCTTGGGTAGGGGCGCGACTGCGTCGCGTCCGTTTGCGAAGAGACCTCCGGATGCGATGTCATCGCATCCCTACCCTCTGTCTCCTCAAAATGACGCTTCGCCTTCGCCGGTAGGGCGGGTCGTCCCCAGCCCGCCGTTAACCCGATCCACATCCGCACCTCATCTGACGAACAGACGGCCGGGGACAGCTGTCCCACCCTCAAGACAAAATGCCCCTGCCCCTGTCCGTGCCCCTAGCCTCTCCCTATACTCCATACTCTATTTACCCATTTGCCTATTTGCCTCCCGCCAGCCCACCCCCTATTCCTTCCCTATGCGCGCCCTGCTCCTGCTGCTGCTCACGGCCACCCTTTCCGCCGCCGGCCTAAAAGTGGGTGACCCCGCTCCCGCCACTCGCCCGGAGTCGATGCTCCAAGGTGAAGCGGTGAAAGAATTCAAGAAGGGCGAAATCTATGTCTTCGAATGCTGGGCGAGTTGGTGCGGCCCGTGCGTCGCCTCAATCCCGCACCTCAATGAACTTCATCAGAAGCTAGCCAAGAAGGGCATCGTGATTACGGGCGTAAACGTCTGGGAAGCGGAACGCGATGCGGCCTCGGCGCAACGCGCTAAAGATTTCCTCAAAGGCCAGGGCGAGAAGATGTCCTACCGCGTCGCCATCGGCGGCAAAGCTTTCATTAAAGACTGGCTCGAAGCCGCCGGCGTCAACGGCATCCCGCACGCGTTCGTCGTCTCCGAAGGGAAGATCGCTTGGGCCGGCCACCCCGCCGAACTCACCGCGGAACTCCTCGGCGATATTCTCACGGGCACGCCTCTCGCCGGTAATCCGCTCGCCGTCGAGACGCCGCTCCGTGGTAAAAAAGCTGCCCCTACCCCCAAGGCCGCCCTCCCCGACTCCGAAATCGAAAAGGCTCAAGCTAAACTCGATGCACTGGCCAAGGCGATGGCCCGCAAGGATTGGGAAGCCGCCAAGAAAGCCCTCCCCGAGGCTGCTGGGGTGCTCCCACCTGAAGAACGCAAAGACCTCATTGATACGGTCGAGGCCCAAATCGCCTTCGCCAATGGCGATCCCACCAAGGCTTTCGCCCAAATCGAAAAAGCGGGCATGGAAGATTTCGACGACGCCGAGACGATGAACGAACTAGCCTGGGAATTGGTCACCAACGAAGCCTACACGAAATTCCTGAACCTGCCCCTCGCCGAGAAATTCGCCGTGCAGGCCGTGAAACTCACGAAGGAAACTCACCCTGATAAGCTCGATACGCTCGCCCGCATCCGCTGGCTCCAAGGCCGCAAAGTCGAATCTCTCGAACTACAGGGCAAGGCCGTCGGCGCCGCCGCCGCTGACCCTCGCATGCAGAAGCTCCTCCAGAAGACCCTCGATGCGATGCGTAAGGGTGAGCTGCCCAAGGCCACCACACCCGAGGAAGACGATAAGTAAGCCGGGCTGGCCGGCGCCGTCACGGTTCTGTCACTCAATCGCACTTCCCATCCGCGGAGGCGTCCTGCATAGTCTCGCCGATGGCCACCCGCAGCGCACTTGAACGATCCCGCTCCGCCCTGCACCTGCGGCTACTCGCCGCCCAGCGCCGACTGGCCACGAAGCAACAATCCGCCGTCATCGTCATCGGCGGCAACGATCGGCTCGCCGCCTCCGAACTCGCCAACCAGCTGACGGAATGGTTCGACTCCCGCTCGGTGCGCATCTGCGCCCCGTTGCCTCACGCCAAGGAGAACGTCGGCCACCCCTTCCTCTGGCCCTACTGGCAACACATGCCAGCCAAGGGCCATATCACGATTGTCGTCGGTGATTGGCTCACCCACACGGCCGTCTCGGCGGCTACCGACCAACTCTCCAGTGAAGCCCTGCGCCTTCGCCTGAAATCGCTCCGGCAGTTTGAGGAACTGCTCGCCGCCGATGGTACTTCGGTGGTCAAGGTCTGGATCGAGTCACCGGAAAAACTTCTGCGCAAACGCCTCCGCGAAGCCGAGGACACCGACGCAGAGGGCTGGGTAGTCACTGACCACGACCTACTGCTCACGAAATCTTCGGTGCATAAGAAAACCCGCGAGCTCCGCCTCCAGGGCAGCGGCAAGAATCTCCCCTGGAAAGTCATCGTGTCGGCCGCCGAGACGAAACAGCGCGACCTCCACGCAGGCCAGGTCATCGCCGCGCAACTCGCCCAGGCCTCCCGCCGACGCGCCGCCAACTCCGTCAAGAAACCCAGCAGCCGCCCGCGCGGCCTGCTCGAAAGCGCGACCCCACACCCGACACTTGATAAGAAAGGCTACAGTCAACAAATCGCGAAACTGCAGGCCCGCCTCGGTCGACTGAGCCGCCTCGCCTCCCAGAAAGGCATCGCGACGGTGCTCGCCCTCGAAGGCCCCGATGCCGCCGGCAAGGGCGGCGCCATCCGCCGTCTCTGTGGCATGCTCGACGCTGCTCACTATCAGGTTCACCCGACGCCCGCGCCGACGCCGGAAGAAAAGGCCCGCCACTACCTCTGGCGTTTCTGGAATAAGACCCCTCCGGCCGGACACCTCGCCATCTTCGATCGCTCCTGGTATGGCCGCGTGATGGTCGAACGGGTCGAGGGCTTCGCCAAAGATTCCGAATGGGCCCGCGCCTACGCCGAGATCAACGACTTTGAGGCCCGCCTGGCGGAGTCCGGCGCCGTCGTGCTCAAACTCTGGATTAATATCTCGAAGGAAGAACAGCTCAACCGCTTCAAGGCGCGCGAGGGTTCCCCGCATAAGCGCCATAAGATGACGCTGGAAGATTACCGTAACCGCCGGAAGTGGGATGATAATATCCGTGCGGCCGAGGACATGATCGCCCGCACCGATACGCCGCACGCCCCTTGGCACGTGATCTCGGGCAATGATAAGCGCTTCGCCCGCGTGGCCGCCCTCAAGGCTGTCTGCCGCGCGCTTTCGGACCGCTTGGACTAAGCCACTCGCGCAACCAACGCAGGTGCGGCCCCGTCAGCGCAGCCTGCTCCAGCGACTCGGTGGCGACCCATTCAAGTTCAACGTCGCGCGTCCAGCGCCGCACTTCGCTCGCCGCTGCCGACACGACGTGCAAGCGCTCCTCGTAAGTGATGGTCCCGATCGTGCGCCGTCGGATCAGCGCGGGCTCACCCGCCAGTTCGACGCCCAGCGTGGCGACTTCCGGAATCTCGGCCATGCCGACAAGCCGGCGTGAGCGAGCGCCGTAACGCCGCAGCAATAACTTCCCCGCCCTCACAACCAAGGCACGCTGCACGACCGCTGTCTTACGCACCTTACTCACAAAGCTGGGCAGATCCGCCGCATCCCCCTGCTGCCGCGCATCACACCACTTAGCCAATGGACACTTCCCGCACTCCGGCGCCGCCTTGCGACACACGGTGGCACCGAGTTCCATCATGGCCTGATTAAAATCTCCAGGTTGCTTCGGGTCGACCAACGCATCAGCAAGCTCGGTGAATTGCTTCGCGGCTGCAGAGGCATCCTTAAGTTTCTCGCGATACCCATCGAGCCGCGACAAGACCCGCACAACGTTGCCGTCGACGACGGCGACGGGCTCCGCAAAAGCAATGCTGGCGATGGCGGCGGCGGTATACGGCCCGACGCCTTTAAACTTCTGCCACTCCGCCGCCGTCCGCGGTGGCACCTTGAGCGCGGCGACCTGCTTCGCGAGGGTGAGGAGATTCCGAGCCCGCGAATAATAACCGAGCCCGGCCCAGAGTTTGAGCACGGCAGCCTCATCCGCTTTCGCGAGCGATTTGAAGTCCGGCCAACGGGCCACCCAGCGTTCAAAGTACGGAATCGCCGTCGCAATCTGGGTCTGCTGACACATGAGCTCCGACACCACGGTCCGGTAAGCCGAAACCTCCTCCCGCCAAGGCATGGGCCGGCGGTGCGCCGCAAACCAAGCCAAAAGCGCCCGTCTTATCACGGGAGCGACACTGCGCAGGGCGGGTTTGCGAACAGGCATGGGATGGGGCTGGATTTGGACGCCAACTCGGGTAGACCTTGGGACTCATGGCACGAAAGGCAAAGCAGGACTCCGACGACGAGCCGAAGAAAGTAGCGATGCATACGCTGAAGCTCGACGCTGCCCAGGCCGCGAAGCTCCGCACCATCCTCGTCGCCAAGGGCTGGGCCTCCTTCGTCGTCGACCACGCAGCCTTCGCCTTCAAGGGCGACAACCTGAACATCGTTCATTATAAATCCGGCAAGTGCGTCATCTCGGGCAAGGGCACCGAAGATTTCGTGAAATTCACCCTCGAGCCCGATATCACCGGCGAAGCGGTCCTCGGCTATGAGGCCGAGAATAATCCCGAGTGGTTCGAAGAACACGCCGGCCTCGACGAGTCCGGTAAGGGCGACCTCTTTGGCCCCGTGGTCTCCGCCTGCGTCATCGCAACGGGCGAGATGACGCGCGAGTGGATCGAACTGGGCATCAAGGATTCCAAGAAACTCACCGACACGAAGATCGCCGAACTGGACCGCGTCATCCGCTCCACCCCCGGCGTGGCGGTGAAGACGACATTCATGCGCATGGCGAAGTACAACGAGCTGCACTCGCGCTTCGGCAAGAACCTCAACCGCCTGCTGGGTTGGATGCACGCGACGTCGTGCGAAGAGGCCCTCAAGGATTTCGAACTTCAACACCAGCGCCGCCCGCAGTGGGGCCTGCTCGACCAATTCTCCGAAGAACCCCTCGTGCAGAAGGAACTCGCCCGCAAAGGCGTCGAGTTCGACCTACGGATGCGCACCAAGGCGGAATCCGACCCGGTCGTGGCAGCCGCCTCCATCGTCGCCCGCGCAGCCTTTGTTCGTGAACTGGACCGTCTCTCGCAAGATGGCGGCGTGGAACTGCCCAAGGGGTCCGGCTCCGAAGCCAAAAATGCGGGCATCGAACTCGTCGGCCGCTTGGGCCCGGCGATCCTGGTGAATTTCGCCAAGCTGCATTTTAAGACCGCCTACGAGGTCCGCGGGCTTGAGCCGCCGGCCACCAAACCCTTCGTCCGCCGCAAGAAGGCGGAGTAACCCGTGGCCTCGCTGGCATCATTCGACCGCAAAAAAGGTGCCGATCGTCCGGGCATCGCGGGAGTGGATGAAGCTGGTCGTGGCTCACTCTGCGGCCCCGTCATCGCCGCGGCGGTGCTCCTCGACGCCGGCTTCTACGGCGAACCCGCCTGGTTGCGGAAGCTTTCGGGCGCCAACGATTCCAAGAAACTCACTCCCGAGAAGCGGGCCGAACTGCGCGCCCGCATCGCCGAGATGGAGGCCGAAGGTAAACTCAAGACCACGTGGGCCGCGGGCTCGGTGATGGAAATCTCCGCCCATAATATTCTCGGTGCTACCCGCCTCGCGATGGCCCGCTGCATCGCCAAGCTAGCCGTGGGCCACATGGCCCCGCTCTTCGCCGCCGCGGGCACGGAGGGTGAATTATTCGGCCGCTCCGACGCCCGTACGTTCCTCGTACTCGTCGATGGCTTACCGTTACGCCCCTTCGCCTGGGCCCACGAATCCATCAAAGGGGGCGATGGTAAGAGCCTCGCCATCGCACTGGCCTCAATCATCGCCAAGGTCGAACGCGACCGGATGCTCGTCGAGATGCACGCCCGCCATCCGCAATACGGTTTCGCGACGCATAAAGGCTACGGCACCCCCGAGCACGTCGAAGCCCTGCGCAAACATGGCTCCTGCCCCGAGCACCGCGACCTCTTCGTCCGCACCATCCTCGCCGGCGACGCCCCTCCGCCCGAAGCCACCGACGGCGAATTCAGTTTCGAGTAATGGGTAGGGTCGGGACCGCGTCACGACCTAGCTGCCTTGGGTAGGGCCGAGCATCCCTGCTCGGCCGCTGGGTAG